>JBCBHD010000027.1:0-16986 GCA_038526115.1 Pseudomonadota bacterium
GTTCTCGGTCAACAGTGCAAGCTCGTGTCGGCTGGATTCGAGCTCGGTCATCATCTTTTTCCGGCCGGCCAGGATCGCGGCGACCGGCAGGCCGGTTAAAAAGTTGGCTGAGACAAATGCCTGGATCAAGTGAAGGTGGGTTACTTCTGATGCACTCGCTTGAACAATTGGACCCATCCCTGCCCAAGACATCAGGGATGCAACCACTGCGACCAAGCCGACAAATATCGCCGTACCAAGGCTGCCGGCGCGGAATGCATGCAGCAAAGTGATTGGCGGGATCAGGAACATCAAGGGATAGTCAGGCTGACGGAACACAAGATAGGTGCAGACCATCCCTAAAATCAGAAGAGCAAAGCGTTCTGCTAGCTCGCTTCTTTTGATGGCGCTCCGGGCCTCAATCGCATCCAGCACCAGCAGCATCGTTGGAACTATCAAGACCATTCCCATGCTGTCGGTAAGGAACCAGCCGGTGGCACCGGTCCAAATGCTGGCATCATCCGGCCCCATCGCAATCGCGGCAATTGATGCGGACACGACCGGACCGACCAGACCGCCTGCCCACACGAACCGTGCAAGATGGTCGAGCTTCGTCATGTCTGGGCGGGGGCCGCAGAACTGCCGTGTGAGGGAAGTGACAATGAGAATGTCGATGACATTGGCAATCGAGAAGACCAGCGAAACCTGCGTCGCAGTGCCGGACATCGCATTGCCTATGGTGCCGGCAGCCAGAACGGCTGCATAGAAGGGCAGCTCATTGCTGAGTCTCGCGCGTAGAAGAAATGCAACCGCGCAGGCGTTTGGAAGCCACACGCTCGCAAGAGTGGTGTCGAAGCGAGAAAGGGTCAGACTGAATGTCGCCAGAAGCCAGAATCCAGCAGCGCCCAGCGCCGCCGCGATAACACTTCGCACGTCCATTTTGCCTGTAGCGATCACGCTCAGGCTGCCGCTGCTTTTATTAATTGCCGCGCGCTGGATTTTGCGCTCCATCGAAAAATGTTCCACTCATCGGTATAGAAAATCACCAGCGATTTCGGGGGCATTCGCGACCAAAATGGTCCGAATCCGATCGAATGGAGAAGCGGAAGGCCAATGGCACAACGGTATTCAAGAAGGCGCAAACGGTTGAGTTGGCCTTTGATCGTCTTGATCGTGCTGTTCCATATTGCCGTTTTTTACGGGCTGGCGCGGGCGCTTGCGCCGGATCTGACTGCTTCGGTTGAACGACAGGTCGTCTCCGGGTTCACAGTGGTTGTGACCACACCACCGGATCCCCCTCCTCCCGAAAATGAACCCGAACCGGATGAAGGTGCTCAAGGCGCGCCTGGGAAAGAAGCGGTTCCGCAACCCGTGACAGCGCCCACTCCCAAACTGGAAGTGAAACCCACGCCGCGTCCCCGCGCATCGTCAACGGGAACGCAAAACCGGTCTGGTGCGCGTGAAGCGGGCGATGGAACAGGCGCAGCCGGGACAGGGGATGGCACCGGAAGCGGCAACCGCGGAGGCGGGCAAGGCGGCGTTGCAGTTACCAAGCCGGTGCATGTCTCTGGCGCAATCAACAATGCTCGTGACTATCCCATCCCTGATGGCGGGCGGTCTGCGCGACGCGGCACAGAAGTCATCGTCAGGGTGATGGTTGGTGTGGATGGTAGGGCGCGCAATTGCTCGATCTATCGGCCTAGCCCTGATGCGGAAGCCGATCGGATTACCTGCGATCTGGTCGAACAGCGTCTCGGTTTTCGTCCGGCACAGGATGCCAATGGCAATCCGGTTGCGGCCCCGTTTTACTGGCGACAGCGCTGGTTCTGATGGCTCAATACATAGCTGTGAATTGTGTTTCAGAAACGCGGTGGTTTCGGCCAAGTCCGCTGGTATAGCCCCCTGTCATGGACACACCCGCCCCCATCCATCCGGTCATCCTATGCGGTGGCAGCGGAACCCGGCTTTGGCCGGTCAGCCGCAAAGTGAAACCGAAACCCTTTCTACCGCTCGTTGGCGACGTAACGCTGTTTGAAGAAGCCATTGGCCGTGTTGCCGATGAAGCGCAATTCGCAGCGCCCATGGTGGTCGCCGGAGCGCAGCATACCGAGTTGATTGAAGCGCAGATTGGTGCTGAGCGAGACCATCAATTGGTGGTCGAACCGATAGGCCGTAACACGGCGCCCGCGATAGCCTTGGCAGCCGCGCTGTTGCCAGAAGATGCCATCATGCTGGTTTGCCCCAGCGACCATCACATCGCCGACGAAGAGGCATTTCGTATTGCCGCGGCGGCAGCGGCGCAGTTGGCTCATGACGATTGGATGGTGTCATTCGGTATTGCGCCTGATCACCCTGAAACCGGCTATGGCTACCTCCATCGCGGAGAACCAATAATCGGTGGCTTCAAGATTGCTCGGTTCGTGGAGAAGCCCGATCTGGAACGGGCCAAGGCCTATCTCGCCACGGGCGAATACAGCTGGAATGGCGGTATCTTTGCGTTCCGCGCGGGCGCGTTGCTGGATGAGCTCAAGGCGCATCGTCCGGAAATGGCGGCTTTGGTCGCTCAATCGGTAGCAGACGGTCAGAGGGAGGGATCGCGGTTCTATCCGTCCGAAGAGCCCTTCGCGGCCATAGATGGCGATTCGATCGACTATGCGGTTATGGAAAATACGGCCCGTGCTGCCATGGTTCCAGCGGATATGGGGTGGTCGGATATCGGTAACTGGGCCGCTTTACGTGATGCTCTTGCGTGCGATGATGGCGGCAACACGGTGCGCGGTGCCGCCGATCTTGTGGATTGCCGAAACGTTATGGCCGTAAGCGATGGTCCGCGGGTTTCTGCCATCGGGTTGGAGGACGTCTGCATCGTTGTTTCCGATGGTGAGGTTTTGGTGACAACCCGTGACGGCGCGCAGAAAGTCGGCAAGCTTCCAGGTGCAACCAACCAATGAGTGCGGTTCGCCAGCTTCCAACACGCTTGGTTGAGAAAGTCTGGGGCCGCGACAGGCTGCCTGATCCATTCACTGCGCCAGACGGGCAACGCATTGGAGAGATCTGGTTTGAGCCGCCACACGAACAAGCCGATCTCCTGGTCAAATATTTGTTCACAAGCGAAAAGCTCTCTGTCCAAGTCCATCCGTCTGATGAGAACGCATTGCCAGGCGAAGACGGGAAGGAAGAATGCTGGCTGGTGTTAAGCGCAGAACCGGGTGCCCAACTGGCTATCGGGTTTGACGACAACATCGGTGCGGATGCTATCGAAGCTGCCGCGCGCAACGGTTCGATCGAACAATTGCTCACATGGCACGATGTTGCAGCGGGCGACATCTATTACCTTCCGGCTGGTACCGTCCACGCAATAGGTCCAGGCCTGTCGCTGGTCGAAGTGCAACAGAACAGCGACACGACTTTTCGCCTCTATGATTATGGACGTCCACGCGAGCTTCATCTGGAACGCGGCGTCGCCGTCGCGCAGGGATCGCCTTATGGAGCGGAGCACCGCGGAACGATTGCTGATCGAGGCCAAACGCTGATCGACGGCAAACATTTTCGGCTCGACCGGGTCGAAGGCGAACCTGATCCCGATATTCGCGCTGCCTATCCTGGCAGGCTGCTTGTCCTTCCTCTGGAAGGTGAAGTGCGGGCTAAGGATGGGGCGGCGTCAGCAACTGCCGGTGAATGCCTGTTCGCAAGTTCGCTTGATGCACTGGATTTTGCTGCGTCCCAGATCACGTTGCTCACACGTTCGGTCTGATCGCCCGGTTCAGTGCATTTGCTCGCTGAGCAATTGCTCGATTTCGCTCCGACCATAGGGTTTCCGCAGCAGGCTTTGCGCGCCCAGTTCCTCCAGTTGACTACCAAGCTCGGCATAACCAGTTGCCAGAACGAATGGCACCTGCAGTTCACGCAGTTTTTGCGCCACTGGCTCACTCGATTCATCCCCAAGATTGAAATCTACGATCGCAATGTCGGGTTTGCGTTTTTCGAGGGCTTCGAGCGCGGCTGCAACGCTGCTGGCCACGGTGACTGTCGGCACACCTAGCCGTTTGAGATTTTCCTCTGTGTCGAGAGCGATGATCATGCTGTCTTCGACCACCAGAACGTGCGACGGCACAGGAGCCATTTCCGCAGTAGTTTTGGAGATGGCACTCTCTATTGCGTCGATACCTGTCGACGATCGGTTGCCCGCACCCGACTTTGGCATTGGCACAATGTATCGATCCGGAATGACGAAGTCGGCTTCCAGTCCGGTGAGTTTGAAACGTAAATTGGCTTCGCCTTTCAGCTCATGCGGGATTGATCTTTCGATGATCGTTGAGCCGAAGCCACGGCGTTGCGGTGGTTTAACCGGTGGGCCACCACTCTCACGCCACTTGATCTCCAGGTCACCCGCCCGATTGCGTTCGAGGGTCACGGCCAACTTTCCGTGTCGATCGCACAGGCTGCCATATTTGGCTGAGTTCGTAACAAGCTCGTGAACCACCAGCGCGACGACAGTGTAGGCTTCGGGCTTGATTAGCACTTCTTCGCCATCAATGCTGAAGCGCTCGCGTTTCTCATTGAGGTAGGCCGCCAGCTCGGTTTCGAACAAAGCGGTGATCGGTGCGGGGGACCAGTTTTCGCGAGTGATATTATCGTGAGCGGCAGCCAGCGCGGAGATGCGTCCGCCAATAATGGCGGCGAAGCCTTCGACATTGATCGCGCCGTGTTTCGATTGGGCGACCAGGCTGCGGATGAGATTGAGAATGTTGCGAACGCGGTGATTGAGTTCTGCAATGAGCAGTTCCTGCTGCTCTTTAGCCCGTGCACGTTCGCGTGCGACCTCATCTGTCATACGCAGGATGACTTCGAGCAGTGTGACGCGCAATCCTTCGGCGATAACCAGTTCGTCTTCGGTCCAATCTTCGCCGCGGTTTTGAACTGTCTCTTCCCAAGCCGCGAAGCTGGCCCGAGGCTGAAGCCGGCCTTGCTCCGAATTGAACGGCTTCTCCGGATTGCCTGCCCAGACGACGGATTTGGCTAAGGGCCGACGCCAGAAAACCAGATAGTCGCGAGGCGAACGCGAAATTGGAATGATAAGCGCTGCCGCAGCAACATCGGCGAAATCAGCCGCGGCTGGAACCTGATCTTGCAGCGCCGTGCTCGCAATAATCGTGCTGACAGGCCCGCTGCCGAGAGTTGGTACAATTTTCAGGAACTGGTCTTTCTCAGGTGCCGATCCACGAGAGCGGTAGACATCATTGATCAGAACCGAGACCCCATCATGCGGGATGACATCTTCAATCAACTGGTCAACCAGTGGCAGGCTATCCGCCAATGATGTGCCGCCAGCGATACTTTTCATCAGTGTGTCGTGAAGGAACCGGCCATGGCTGCGCAGTTGCTCGGAACGATCAATAAGCAGCCGGTCCAGCATCATTGAGAACATCTGGCTGAACATTTCAGCCACGGTGCGCAGGGAATAGGGCGGCAGCTTGGGTGAGTTGTGATGGCATGAAATCAATCCCCACAACTTGCCGTGTCGCACCACAGCGATCGTAAGTGAGGCCGCAACGCCCATATTGCGGAGATACTCGAGATGAATCTGGGAGGATGCGCGCAGCATGCTCATCGACATATCGATCGGCCCGCCCGCCAGTGAAATGCTCGGCTCAACCGCTGATAACTCTGCGTCCACATCCGCAATCACACGGAAGCGATTGCGGCGGAACAGTTCACGCGCCTGTTGTGGAATGTCGGTGCGTGGATAGCGCAGGCCCAGAAATGGTTCGAGGTCTTCGTGGCGATCTTCGGCTATCACTTCCCCGCTATCATCAGCGTGGAATTTGTAGATCATCACGCGGTCGTAACCCAGCATTTGACGTACGAGCGATGCAGTTTTGTCGCACAGTTCCTGAAGGCCGCGTACGGGTTCCAATTGCGTGATCAGTGGGCCGATCAGGGAAACATGCTCGTTGAACTCCGATTCTGAGTGCGGTTCGAATTCGATGATGATCCGTTCGCCGACCGTGTGCATCGCGCAGTCAAAAAGTCCGCCCCCTGCGATCAGCCGCAGTCCAAACAATCTCTCGACGGAATCGGGTGCAATCAGCTTGGTCAAAGCCTGTTTCAGCGCTTCGATAGCATGAGGAGCAAAGAGATCAGCGAGCTTTCCACCGAGGTCAGGGTTGTCATCGAGTTCGAGAATTTCGCCGCAATTGTCCGAACGATGGGCAATGACCCAGTCTGCGTTGAGTTTGATCAGAGCGCCAAAAGACTGAACTTGCGCGATATTGTGGATCGGTTCGCGGTCACAATCGGTAAGAGTGTAGCTCTGCTGCTGAAGATTCATTGAGCCAGCTCCGATTGCACATTGGAGTGAGGCTGCGCCAACCGCAAAAAGTGATCGAACACAGCCGTCGCTGCGGCACTGGCCGCTTCTACTCCATCAATACCAGCGGGCCGTTCAATCCGGCGGCGCAGGTTTTGCCAGAATGCGAGCATTTCCTGATTGCCAAGAAATGCACAGGGCCAATCGGCGTGGCCGGCGCGTCGCAGTTCTTTGAGGATGGACAGGTTGCCAAGTGAGGATCCGGCCAGCACCCAAGCGGCACCCAGCGCATGACTTTCCTTGAAAGTTGAGGATGGAATTCTGAACTCCAGCAAGGCTGACGGAGCGGCTTGATCTATGCTGGCGAGATCTTGTTCAATGAGCGGGCACTGAGCGGGTGGTAGCAAGTCTTTCGGCGCTGTTTCGGCGAGCCAGCGTTCCACGGGTCGACGAGCTGAATATTGGAGTGTCAGGAAACGTGCGTAATCTTGTTGCGATGACCAGCCACTAGCCGCTCGCATCGAACTGTCGAGCAGATCATGAATGCTCGCGGTCGCTCCTTTCAGGGAAGCGCGGAGATTCTCGGTGCTAGTGTTGACGCCGATTGATCGCACTCCCACTCAAGTGTCCATTCAACTTTACAACAATCATGTATAAGTAAAATGACATATCTGAGCCGGTAGTGCAATCTGAGTCCTTTACGCGCAACTCCGTATTGGCACCTAAATTGCCGCCAGTATGCACCTAACGGCTACCCTTCGTGTGGGCAGCTTGGGCGATTCAGTCTTTTTCGAGGAGCTTGCCGCCATGGCGGCGCACGGCGCGTTCCAGCGTCCCACGCAGAAAACCTAGAATCGCAGGTAGGTCCATATCGATGATAACTTGGTTCTCATGGACTTCGATCCGCCCATCGATCTGTTGACCGGCGGCCATGATAGCCAGATCCATCTGGTCTTCATTCGGCCATGAGGTTTCGACCGTCGCCATGCCCGGAGGAAAATAGCTGCCGATCTCATGTCCGTGAGCATGCATGCGGCGGCGCACTTCTTCACGGCCAAGCGAATGGGGCAGAGTTACGCGCATCGGCTATCTCGACCTATTCGCTGCGTTTGCCTGAGGATTGCAGTTCTTCCAGCAGTTCATCACCGCCATAGCGATATTCGAGATAGCGATCCTTGATCGCCAGATCATCGAGCGCGCCTTCCGCCATGCGACGGGTCACACGATCGATCTCACCAGAGAGCTTGCCAAGGCTATCAGTCAGGCGATCATCGGCGTTTTTGCCAGCATGATCTTCTTTGCGCAGATGCTCTGGAATCTTGCGGTAATTGTCGATCGTTTCGGGGATATATTCTCCCACCAGCTCACGCACTTCGCGCACCGCGGGGTGATTGGCATCAACCGTTTCCAGCTGCACGCCAAGCGCATCGAGCTGCACGCCCAATTGCTCGACGACCTGAACAGCGGGCGGCGGCAAGGCCGGACGCTGCGCTTCGAGCCATAGCTCGGTACGGGCGACCATCTGTTTCGGGTTGCCTTGCTTCAGCTCGGCACGTTTGGGGATCTTCACCTTCGGAAACTGAGAAAAGATGACAAGCGCGAGGATGCTTAACATGACGACGGCCATGACGCCCGTTACGCCCAACGGCTGGATCACAAGCCCCCAAATCGCGCTGCCGGCGAGGATCGCGACGACGGCGCCAATCATCAGCTTGATGCGCTTCATCAATGTGCTGCGCTTGGCGCTTGCCGAACCTCTCCCGATAGAATCGGCCGGGCGGTGCGTACCGCCTTCGCGCTGGATCTGCAGCGATTGGCTGGCTGCGCTGAGGATCTGATCCGATTGGTTGGTACTGTCTGCCACAGTCAATCCTGTCAGCTATCCAGCGAAAGCAGCGATGGTTCGGATGCGACTTTGGCCTGCGCCTGAGCCTGGCCTTCAGCACGGGCAATGTAACCCTTCGACTTCTCGACCTCATCAGTCAGCACATTGACCGTCTGTTTCATGCTGTCGAGCGCACGAACCTTGAACTCGTCAACTTCGTCCATCGTATCATAGATATTCTGGAACGCGCGCTGCAGTGTCTCCAGCGGAATGGTCGATGCAGCGGCCTGTTCATGAATCTGACCCGTCTGTTCGCGCAGCAGAGTGCTGGTGGAATCGATGATGTCGCTGGTGGTCTGGTTGAGCGAGGTGATCTGCTGCAGCACCAGTTTCTGATTGGTCATCGCCTGCGCCACGGTCACAGCCGTGCGAAGCGCCCCGACCGTGGTGGTGCTGGCGCGGTCGACGCCTTTGACCAGCTCGACATTGTTTTTCTTGACCAGATCAAGCGCGAGATATCCCTGCACACTCACCGCCATCTGAGTCAGCAGATCCTGCGTCCGCTGGCGGACATAGAAAAGCGCGCTTTCACGCAGCGCCTTGGCTTTCTCAGGGTCAGATGCATCCAGTTCCAGCGCCTTGGCTTCGAGCTTCTCATCGAGCGCCTTGGCAATGTGGATCATCTGCTCAAGCTCGCCCATCGCTTCCCACAGCTTCTGCCGTTCGGTGTCGATGGCCGCGTTGTCGAGATGCAGCTCTTTCTTGCCGGAGTCTAGCCGCTCTAGGATGGCCTGAATATGCCCCTGCGATGATGTGTAGCTGTCGAAGTAGTTCTTCAGCTTGTTGCCGAACGGGATAATGCCGAACAGCTTGCGCGGAGCCAGCAACTTGCCTTTCCGGCCCGGATCGAGATCTTCAACCGTGCGTCGCAGTTCGGCCAGATCGGTGCCGACGCTGCTTTCCGAATTCATCGCGCGAACCGGGCGATCCAGGAAACGATTGGAATGCGCAGCCGCTGCCCGGATCTGTTCCTGTCCCATCCGCGTGATCTGATCGACTTTCTCGCCAAAGGCCGGAGAGTTTGCGTCTTCAGCGACCAGATCGGCAACGAAATTGTCGACCTTCGTATCGAGTTTGGATTTCTGCTCCGTCGATACCGGGACAAGGCCAGCGGCTTTCTCCGGGGCAACTACCGGCACAGGATCGGGCGGGGTCAGCTCGAAATCCGTCGCAGTTTTTGTCGCAGTCGCGATGTTTACTTCGGGCTTGGTCTCAGTGCTCATTCGGTCTGTCTGCTCCCTCGTCCGGTTGCGGAAAGGATTGTCCGCGTCCGGCCCTGAACTTCAACCACTGTATTAGTGATCTAAAACACGAGTTTCAAGATTGCCCGTTTCGGGAGCCCGCGTCCATGGTTTTGCGTTTGCGCTCTGTCTTTGGCGCTTTTGTTTGCACTGGATTGCCATTAAACCGCTGATCCGAAGGGGACAGCGTGGCAAACTCAGAGGAAAACCAGGCAAAGGCAGCGGAAGGGCCAGCTGAAGAGCCAGCAAAAGTCTTCGGCAAAGTTGACAGCGCAGGCGAAGCGGTTGCGGCTGTTACTTCGGGTCGGTTTGGATTTAAGCGGGTTTTGGCAACATTTCGTGGCTGGTGGCGCGATGATGTGATCGGCGCTGTGGATCACGGAGATGTGATCGAAAAGCGGCGCGATGATTGCGCAATGTCCGAGCATTACTTGCTGATGACCGCCATGAGCGCAGGCATCGCCGTGATCGGCCTGCTGCAATCCTCCACTGCGGTCGTGATCGGGGCAATGCTTTTGTCGCCTCTGATGGGGCCGATCATGGGGCTTGGGTTTGCGATCGCGATCAGTGACTACCAATGGCTGAAGCAATCGAGCCTTTCGCTTCTCTGGGGCAGTTTGATGGCAGTTCTGCTGTGCGCTCTGCTGGTCTTCCTTTCGCCGATTGCGACGATCACGCCAGAGATTGCGGCGAGAACGCAGCCCACCCTTTTTGATTTGTTTGTGGCGCTGTTCTCTGGTCTGGCCGGCGCTTATGCCACTATCAGAGGTCGAGCCGGCGCGATTGTCGGTGTGGCGATTGCGACAGCATTGATGCCGCCACTGGCCGTGGTCGGCTTTGGTCTGGCCACTTTGAACTGGACGGTGTTTTCCGGCGCATTGCTTCTTTATGTGACCAACCTTGTGACAATTGCACTCACAGCTTGGGGCATAGCAAAGCTGTATGGTTTCCGGGGCAGGCTCAGTCAGCGCCAATCGCAATTCCAGAACGGCGTCATCATTGTCGTGTTTCTGGCGCTCGCTCTCCCACTGGGACTGTCGCTTCGCACCATTGCATGGGAAGCGAACGCGCAGCGGATTGTCCGCGAGGCCATAACAGCCGAATTTCAGGATTCAGGCCGTCTGGCAGAACTTGATATTGCCTTTGGTGAAGACTCCATTGGCGTATCGGCAACGATGTTCAGTCCTGATTTTCAAGCCAATGTCGACACGAAAATTGCTGAGGCGCTTGCGGCGCGACTGAACCGTGAGGTCGATGTAATCGTCACGCAAGTGCCGATTGGCTCCAGTGCTGGAGCGGCTGAGGAGGCCCAACTCGCCGCCGCACGAGCCAGCGAGGAACAGGCAGCAACCGCACGCGTGACTGCATTGGCAAACCGGCTATCGCTGGTGGCGGGCGTGGCAGAGGAAGACGTAACCATTGACCCGGCGCGGCGTCGGGCAACAGTCCGTGCACGGCCGCTTGAGGGGGCAACACTGGCTGCATATCGCGTGCTGGAACAACGGATTATCGCGACCGAACCGGAGTGGACCATTGAACTGCTTCCGCCTGTTGTCGCGCTGCCGCAATCGATTCCGTTTCAAGATGACGGCCCAACAATCGCTGGCGCCCGCGCTCTGAGTACAATCGAGTGGGCTTCCAAGCGCATCAATCTGCCAATTGTGCTGATTGGCGATCCAGAAGAATGCACTCAGGCGGCAGAAATTCTCGCTATGCGCGGTGTCAATGTGACCGTTCAGGACGGCAGCGGAACCATGCGCGCGGAATGGGCGAGCCCGGGCGAATGAGGACCGATCCGACAAGATTCGCACGCAAGCTTGCATGCGCAGCATCATTTGCGCTCGTATGTGTGATGGCTCCTGCGCAGGCTTTCGCGCAGGAAAGCTCACCCGAACAGAAGTTTGCCGAGCAAGTGTTGCCGCGTCTCAAAGAAGCCGCGCCGTCAGCGACTTATGAGCTTGGTCCCAATGATCCCTTGCAAATCAAAGTGACGGACCACCCCAAATGGGAAGACGCCACTTTCAATCTGCATCGGATTTTCGGCATTTGTAGTGTTTCGGCTGCTGAAGAATGCGAAGCTGAAATCGACCGGTACGTGGACGCGATTTCGGAAACCGCGCCTGAATTCACGCCTGCCGACCTCCGGATTATCGTGCGTGATGCCGAATATTGGAGCTTTGTTGAGCGGCAATTGGGCCGTGATGGTGTCTTGCCGGCCCATCGCAAGATTGGTGACGATCTGTTTGCCATTCTGGCGCTCGACACGCCGAACACGATCCAGGTTGCTGCGCCCAAGGTAATTGCCGAGCTGGGTCTTGTGCCTGAGGTGGCTTGGGCGAAAGCTCACGCTCAAACCAAGCGAGTGCTAGCGGAATTGCCGAGCGCTGAAGCCTTGCAGGAAAGCCTAATGGCCTTCGAAGGCGATGCCTATGTCGGCACGATGCTTGCCGACCTGGAGGCTTGGAAACGGATTTCAGCGCAGGTTGGCCCTGATCTCATGGCGACTGCGGCCAGCGATGATTTCGTCGTCATCGGCCTGATCCCCGATGGAGAATCGCTGGAAGGTTTCAAAGAGGCTGTTGCGGAAGACTGCGCATCAGCCCCGCGCTGCCTATCGCCCCATGTCTATCGCTTTCGCGATGGCCAATGGGTAATCGCTGACTGATAGGGCAGATCAAGCCGCCAGTTTCAGCGGTACGATCTCACCTGACAGATACAGCTTTTTCGCTTTGGCACGGCTGAGCTTGCCTGAACTGGTGCGCGGCAGAGTCCGCGGCGGGACCAGTTCGACAACGCAGCTCATGCCGGTGACGGAACGGACCTTGTCGCTTATCTGCTCACGCAGTTTCACGCGCTCCACCGGATCGGAAACCCGGCAATGCACCAGCACTGCTGGCGCTTCCTCACCATTGTCAGTTTCGACAGCGAAAGCGGCGATGTCACCGTGGTTGAAGCCGGGAAGCTGCTCCACTGCCCATTCGATATCCTGCGGCCAGTGGTTCTTGCCGTTGATGATGATCATGTCCTTCGCCCGCCCGACGATGAACAGATAACCATCTGCCGTGTAGCCCATGTCACCGGTATCGAGCCACGCGTTCCCTTCTTCATCGGGTACGAGGCAGTCTTTCGTCGCAGCTTCATTGCGGAAATAGGAATGCATGACGCTGGGGCCACGGCACCAGACTGTGCCGATCTGGTGATCGCCGCGGGGATGTCCTTCTTCGCCGCGGATTTGGACTTCCATATCCGGAAGCGTCTTGCCGCAATTGACGATGGCACGATAGCGCGCCGGACGGGACAGATCGCGCGGCGTTCCGGAAAGGCGCTCTTCCTCGACCAGTTCCACCCGAATGCCTTCGCCGGGCGGCATCACAGTCACAGCGAGCACCGCTTCAGCCAGACCATAGGACGGGGTGAAGGCATCGGCGCTGAAACCGGCATCGGCAAAAGCGTTGACGAAGCTCTGCATCACGTCAGGCCGGATCATGTCCGCGCCATTGCCTGCGATGCGCCAGCGGGAAAGATCGAAGCGCTCAGCAACATTGCTTTGGCTGGAAATGCGCCTTGCACAAATATCGTATCCGAATGTGGGCGAATACGAGAGTGTCGAGCCCTTGTTGCGGCTGATCATGTCCAGCCATGCCAGTGGCCTACGGGCAAAGGCATCGGGTTTCAGATAGTCGCCGGAGACCTGATTGGCGATCAGTGACAGGAAGCAGCCAACCAATCCCATATCGTGATACCAGGGCAGCCAGCTGACGCAGCGTTCGTTTTCTCCGAGCTGCATGCTGGTGGAGTGGCCATACAGATTGTGCAGCAATGCTCTGTGGGTGACAGCCACGCCGGTGGGGAAACGCGTCGATCCAGAGGAATACTGCAAGTAGCAGATGTCGTCCGGATCAGCTTTGGGAAGCTGGCATTCGGGGGCTTCGCGCTTTTCAAAATCCTGCCAGCTTTCGCTTTTGCATCCCTGCTTTGCCGCAGCAGCTTCAGCCATTTCCGAAATTTCTTCCGGATAGATCAGCATTGTCGGATCGGAGCTTTGCAGCTGAACGGCAAGCTGATCGATGAAGCTTTCCTTCCCGCCGAAGGTTGTTGGCAGCGGCAGCGGCACCGGCCAAGCGCCGGTGTAGATGCAAGCGCAAAACAGGGCAGCAAAGTCTGGCCCCGTTTCTGCGATCAAGGCAACACGATCTTCCTTGCCAATACCGGCAGCCATCAGCCGCCGTGCCATGACCAATGCATCTTCACGCATTTCCGAGAACGGATAAACGCGCGAAAGTTGTCCACGCATATCGTGAAAGTTCAGGCCTTTTTTGCTGCGAGCAGCATAGTCAATCGCATCATTGAATGTTGCGAATTCCGCACGAATGCGGGGTAGGTCGCAATCATTCGGCGTCGGCGTTAGAGCGGCGTCGGTCATATTTCTTCGCGATACCCGTGGTTTGCGGCGCAGCCTTGCGCGCCCTATCGTGTCCCGTATTGCCGAACGTTAGAGGTCGAACGGCATCCCAATTTTTCCCATTTGATAAGGACTGTGGCACGAATAAGGCAAAATGGTTTCACGAGATACGAATTCGTCATCGCCCGGTAGCACTGAAAGCGGCGAAAAAAGCGTGGGGAAGCGTCGCGGCAAGGCCGCGAAACGCAAGCCTCTGGACGAGGCTGGCTTGCGTGATCTCGCCCTGTCCTATGCTGCGCGTTACGCGACAACCGGAGCGAAAGTTGAAGCCTATCTGGCGCGAAAGATACGCGAGCGCGGCGTAGCAGAGGATGCCGATGGACGAGTGCGTGATCTGGATGTCACCGGTCTTGTCACCAGGTTGATCGAATTGGGCTATGTCGATGATGACGCATATGCCCGGGCCCGCAGCCGCGATTTGACGGGCAGAGGATATGGCAAGAGGAGGGTCGAACAGGCGCTTTGGGCCGCCGGTGTCGAAGAAGAGGTTCGTGGCAATCACGCTCCGAGTGAAGCGGAAAGCCGCCGTGCGGCGATCCTGCTTGCTCAAAAGCGCGGCTTTGGCCGATTTGGTCGCAGGATCGATCCTGACGCACCCGCAGAGGTGCAACGCGCCGCGAAAGAGAAACAGATTGCCGCAATGCTGCGCGCAGGCCATGATTTCGACCATGTGCGGTTCATTCTTGATGCGAGCAGCGTGACCGACATAGAAGACTGGCTGGCAGAAGCCGAAAGTGATGAGGCCGATAACCGGCGGGAGAGCGGATCATGGTAAGAATTCTGGCACTTGCGGGCTCGCTGGCTCTGGCTGCGTGTTCCCCCAGCGAATCCGGAACGGCTCTTGCTCAGGCACCTTCTGATGCGCCTCCAGCGTCCAGTGAGATCGTAAAGCATCCCACATCAGGACTTCAGATCATCGAAGTGGCGGTTGTGCGCGGAGATGAACGCATTGTGTTCAAAACGGAGCTTGCCAACACACCAGCAGCGCAGGCGCGAGGGCTGATGTTCCGTACGGAACTGCGCGATGATGAAGCGATGTTGTTCCCTTCGGGAACTCCACAGGCGCGCAGCTTCTGGATGAAGAACACCCCGTTGGGTCTCGATATCATCTTCATTGGCGTTGATGGCCGGATCAGCAACATCGAAGAAGGTGTTCCGTACTCGACAGACTCGGTGGCGTCTGCCGGGCTTGCTTCGGCCGTATTCGAGGTTCGTAGAGGGCTTTCGGAAGAACTTGGCATCAGACCGGGTGACCGAGTGGAATATACGCTGCCGGAATGATGTTCTGGCTTGGCGCAAAAGCCCTAATCCGCTAACCGGCCAGCCTATGGGAATCTTCGGGAAAATCTTCACTTGGTGGGATGGTGCCACGCTCGGCACGCATTTGTGGGCCAGCCGCGTTGGCGGCGAGCATGTCGGCACTGATGCTGAAGGCAATAAATATTATCGCGCCAAAGCCAAAGGCGGCGCGAATACTGGCTCTTACACACAAAATGAGAAGCGCTGGGTCGTTTATGCAGGGGCCAACGACGCGAGCCGCGTACCAGCGGAATGGCACGGCTGGTTGCATGGTGCGGGCGATGATGTTCCGGAAAGCCATCTGCCACCGCCAAAGATCTGGGAAGCCGATTACACGCCCAACGCAACGGGGACTGCGGCCGCCTACCGTCCACAGGGCGCGCTTGAACGCGGTGGCAAGCGTGCAAGCGCCGATGGCGATTACGAAGCATGGAGCCCTGAAGGCTGATCCCTGCAATGCTGCGCTATGCCTTGCCCTTAACCGCGCTGCTCGTTTTGGCAGCTTGCGACAGTGAACCGGCAGAATCCGAAACGGTTGAAGTGCCAATCGGAGATGCCAGCGCTTCAACTGACGGTGCTGAGGCTGCAGCTGAGCAAGCGCCATCAGACAGCGCAACCGATGACGGGGCGACTCCGATGCCCGAACGCGTGGCAACCATCGGCCTACTGAACAAGCGCAACAATGTCAGCGAAGATCTCGAAATGCGGCCGGGTGAGACCCGCGAGGTCGGTCCGGTGATAGTCCGGCTTTCCGCGTGTGAGCGCACCGCACCATGGGAAATGCCGCAGGAAACCGGGGCGTTTGTTCAGGTCGATGTGCTGGAACGCGGCGAGAGCAGCCACGAACGCGTGTTTTCAGGTTGGCTGTTCAAGGAATCGCCTAGCCTGAATGTCGTTGAGCACCCGGTCTATGATGTCTGGGTAAAAGACTGCGCGATGAGCTTTCCCGGCGAAGCATAAAGTCCGCCGCCCTCGTCCTGTGTGAATTGCCCATAGGCCTGTTGCAGGGAAAGACGGGTTTCCCCTCGCGCCTCACGGACCAGCTTGAGATATGCCTTTTGAGGCATCTCGACGGCACCCAGCGTCGCGAGGTGATCGGTCATGAACTGGCAGTCGAGCAGTTTGAAATCCGCTCGCCGCATCATCGCTACCAGCCATGCGAGCGCAATCTTGCTGGCATTGTCGGCCAGGCTGAACATGCTTTCCCCGCAGAACACGCGGTCAAAGGATACGCCGTAGAGTCCGCCGACGAGTTCCGGCGTGGTGTCCGAAACCCAGTCTGGCGAATCACTATCCGGGCGCTTCCAGCATTCGACCGAATGCGCGTGTCCGCTGCGGTGAAGTTCGAGATAGCTCGCAACGATTCGTTCGCTGATCCAGCTCTGTTCATGACCGGGCCTCGGCTCCGAGCAAGCCCGAATCACGTGTTCGAAATCGCGATTCAGCGTTACGGCAAACCGATCCTGCCTGATGGCTTTTCGCAGGCTTTTGGAGATGTGCAGCCCCTCAAGCGGGATGATCGCCCGATCCCGTGGCTCCACCCAGAAGACTTCTGTGTCTTCCCGTGCATCGGCCATAGGGAATATCCCGCTGCGATAAGCGAGCAGCAATGTCTCGACAGGAATGGGGGCGCGAACCGGCGAATGCATAGTCCTTCAATAGCAGCGCGGCGATGCCGCGCCAGCCGTGACCTGACTCGCGAGCGATATCCTGTGTTGCCTATCGGGTGACGCTCGGATAAAGGGCCTTTTCCCAATGCAGGGGTGTAGCTCAGCTGGTAGAGCATCGGTCTCCAAAACCGAGGGCCACG
>JBCBHD010000028.1:0-16253 GCA_038526115.1 Pseudomonadota bacterium
GCAGGATCATCGAGATTGCGAAACAGAGCAAGCTGCTGGTTGGCGGTGTTGCGGGCTGTTCGGGCTTCTGCAATCCCGGCGCGTGCTTCAGCAATAGCGGCATTGGCCTCTTGCAAGCGAGCGCGAGCGGCGCGGGCATCAACCAGAAACAGCGGCTGGCCTTTCTCCACCATATCGCCGGTCTCAACGCGGAGATCAGTGACAAGACCCGAGAGCGCAGAACCGATATCAATGACTTCGCTGGCAGGTTCCACAAGTCCAACGCCAGCCACCCGGGCAGAATTGGCGAGTTCCCCTGTGGCGCGTGGCGGTTGTTGATCAGGCCCGGCGATTGCCCGGTCGGGCAGGTTCGCGAAAATAAAGATCACCGCCGCAACAATGCCGATCAATGCAAGTATTGGCAGGCCCTGACGGGAAAAGCTGAAGTTGGATATGAAGAGGGGCATGGTCTGTGTCTTTCAGCGTGGATCAGTGATCGTCCGGCATTTCGGTGCCGTCATGGGTGACCTTTCCGTCCTCAAGCACAAGGATCCGGTCGGCGAGGTCAAAAATGCGGTTGTCGTGGGTCACGATGATGCAGGCGCGGTCTGGGGCGACAGCCACTTCGCGTAGCAAGTCCATCACTCGTCGGCCCGAATTGGCATCCAGAGCAGCGGTTGGCTCATCGCAAACCACCAGACGCGGTTCGTGCACCAGCGCGCGGGCAATGGCGACGCGTTGTTGTTGTCCGCCCGAAAGCTGGTTTGGCAGCTTTTCGGCCTGATCGCCGATATTGAGTTTCTCCAGAAGCTCGATCGCTTTCTGGCGGGCTTCAGGGATTGGAACACCTTTGGCAATCAGCGGGACGGCAGCATTTGAAGCAGCGTCAATGGACGGGATGAGATTGTACTGCTGGAAAATGAAACCGATGTTGTTGAGCCGAAAATTGACCAGTTCGGTGTCGGACAGCGAATAGATATCCGTGCCGAAGACTTTCACCTCTCCTTCCGTCGGCCAAAGGATGCCGCACATGATGGAAATCAGAGTGGTTTTGCCCGATCCGGATTCGCCCACAACATAGGTCATTTCACCCGACTTGATGTCGGTATCGATCCCGTGCAGCACACGGATTGTCGATTGGCCGGCCTGAAAGTCGCGAATGATCCCGCGAGCGCAGATTGCCGCTTCGGGAGCGCATCCGCCAATGGCGCGTGTATCCATGGTTTCGATATCGCTCATCTGAACACCGTCGCTGGTTCTGTGCGCAACACGCGGCGCAATGCGATCCAGCCCGTCAGCGCGAGGATAACGACCACAGCGACGAGGCTGATCAGCGGGATTTGCCAGGGTATGTAGAAGCCCTTGAATTCCGGCACGCCGCCAAAAGCGTACATAAACAACGCGGTGCCAACGACGCCGAGCGCGTAGCCGACGGAGCCGACCAACAAAGCTTGTGCCGCTACCATGCCAATGATCTTGCCATTGGTCACACCGATTGCCTTGAGCGCGCCGAACTGCTTGATATTGTCGCGGATGAACAGGCTGAATGTCAGGCCAACGATCGCCACACCGACCACGAATCCAAGCACCACGGTGATACCGAAATTGGTCGGGATGCCGGTGTTTTCGATGATGAAGTTAACTCCCGCCTCAGCGAACTCGTCGCGGGTCTCCGCTTTGAGACCGGTCTGCTCTTCGATGCGGTCGGCGACCTCGGCAGCGCTGGCCCCTTCGCTGACACCCGCGAGCACAAAGCTCATGCGGTTGCGACTACCGGGGACGTAATTCAGCGCCTGACTGTACTTCGTGTAAAGCGTGACCTGGCTGGTAAACGATGGGATTGAGTCGGCGATACCACGGATAACGGCCCGTTGATCGTTGAGTTCGAGCCTCTGGCCGATTGGCTCGGTCCCGTCTTCGAACATGTTCACAACGCCAAGATCGTCAATGATCACCGTGTCAGGCCGCGAAAGCACTTCTTTCGAGCCTTCGAGCATGTTGCGAGGAAGGCCGATCAGCGTCGAATCGTCGACACCAATGATCGCAACCCCTTCCAGGTCGCCAGTGCTTGTGCGAACTGAAGCGTTGGCGCGAAGATGCGGCACCGCCCATTCGACGCCGCTGACCGAGCGAACCTCGTCCAGAGCTGTTGCGGGCATTTCGTACTTCACGTCAGTCGTGCGGCTGACAGGATCCATCACCCAAACTTCGGCTTCGGGCGCGTTGAACACGCCGCTGGCGCCGCGTTCAATCAAGTTGACGAAGATAGTCAGCTGTTGGGTGATGAGCAGTGTCGAAAAGGCAATGCCGAACAGCAAGCCATAGAATTTCTGACTGTCGCCCGTCAGCATTCTGATCGCGATCCAGAGCAAGTGGGGAACCTTTGCGTAAGGGTGGGGGTTGCGTTGGTACGAAAGAGGGATCAATATTGAACGGTGGCGTTTAATTGTACGGAGCCGTTCATTTTGTCAAGCACCTTGTCATCACCGACCAAAAAAAGATTGGGCCGCCCTTCGGACAAGGCGAAGCGTGATGCGATTGTCGCGGCTGCTGCGCACAGCTTTATGGATGTGGGTTTCGCGGCAACCTCGATCGAAAAGGTCGCCGCTGACGCAGGCGTTTCTAAGGTGACGATTTACAATCACTTTGGAGACAAGAGGGCGCTGTTCGCCGCTGCTGTTGAGGTCGAGTGCGAAAAGATGCGCGGCTATTTCTCACTCGATGCAATGCCATCCGGCTCGATTCGCGATCGATTGACAGCGATCGGCGGTGCGATGTTTGCATTTCTTTCGCGTCCGGAAATGATCCAGTTCGAACGGCGAATCGCTGCCGAGACCGAGCAGGAGCCCTCTATCGGTCAAGCTTTCCTAGAAGCGGGGCCGTGGCGAATGAAAGAAGGGTTTAGCGCGTTTCTGAAGCACGCGGAATCGTGTGGCGAGTTGAAACTGGATGATCCCTACCTCGCGGCCGAGCAATTCGTGTCGATGTGCAAGGGAATGGGTGATCTGGAGCGGAGGTTTGGCGCACCGATTTCCAAGGAAGCGAGTGAAGAACGGATCGCAGGAGCGGTCGATGTTTTTCTCGCCGCTTACGCAGCCAAACCGTGATAATCTCCGTAAATCGAAAAAGCGCACAACTGTGTTCGAAAATTAGCACGGTCAGACGTACTGCGCATTATCTTGCCATTCACCGGCGCGCTCCTACATTACCCCGGTGAGAAAGGAACTATCCGCATGAGCGAGCAGAACGATCCGCAGCAAGAGCCACCTGAGGGCCAAAATCCGTGGGTGAAGCAGTTGATGATCTGGGGCGGGATTTTTCTCGCATTGCTGCTCGTCGTCTCGCTGTTCGGCAACACCGGCCAGAATCCGGGACGGCAGATTCAGTATTCCGAATTCCGTGAGAAAGTCGTGGCTGGCGAAGTTGAGGACGTTCAACTCGGCGAAGACCTGATCACCGGCACGTTCAAGAACAACGAAGCGTTTTCAACGCTGCCCGTGCCAAATGACGATCAGATCACGAGCTTGCTTGATGAGAACGGCGTCGAGTTTTCGGGCAAACAGCGCGAGCAACCCAATATGTTGCTCTACATCCTGATTCAGTCGCTGCCGTTCATCCTTATCCTCGGCATCGCATTCTTCGCGCTGCGCCAAGTGCAGAAAGGCGGCGGAGGCGGCGCCATGGGGTTTGGCAAGTCCAAGGCCAAGATGCTGACCGAACGACAAGGCCGGGTCACTTTTGACGACGTGGCCGGAATTGATGAAGCCCGTGAAGAATTGGAAGAAGTTGTTGAGTTCCTGAAGGATCCCCAACGTTTCTCCAAACTCGGCGGGCAAATCCCGAAAGGCGCCTTGTTGGTCGGCTCGCCCGGTACAGGTAAAACTCTGCTCGCCCGCGCCATCGCAGGCGAAGCTGGCGTGCCATTCTTTACCATTTCCGGCTCTGACTTTGTCGAGATGTTTGTCGGCGTCGGCGCCAGCCGCGTGCGCGACATGTTCGAGCAGGCGAAAAAGAACGCTCCGTGCATCGTCTTCATCGATGAGATTGACGCCGTTGGCCGCTCGCGTGGTCATGGGCTTGGCAACTCGAATGATGAACGCGAGCAAACTCTGAACCAACTTCTGGTTGAAATGGACGGCTTCGAAGCAAACGAAGGAATCATCATCGTCGCGGCCACCAACCGCCCTGATGTGCTCGATCCCGCCTTGCTTCGTCCGGGCCGGTTTGACCGTCAGGTCGTGGTTCCGATCCCCGACATCGATGGCCGCGAAAAGATCCTCGGCGTGCACATGAAGAAAGTGCCTCTGGCTCCGGATGTGAACCCGCGCACGATCGCGCGCGGTACGCCTGGCTTCTCCGGCGCGGATCTCGCCAACTTGGTGAACGAAGCCGCATTGCTGGCTGCGCGCCGTAACAAGCGCCTGGTTGCAATGCAGGAATTCGAAGACGCGAAAGACAAGGTCATGATGGGTGCGGAACGCCGCAGCATGGTCATGACCGAAGACGAGAAGAAGATGACCGCCTATCACGAAGCCGGTCACGCGCTTGTCAGTGTCAACGAACCGGCATCAGACCCGATCCACAAGGCAACGATCATCCCGCGTGGTCGCGCCCTGGGTATGGTTATGCGCCTGCCTGAGCGTGACAGCTATTCGTATCACCGCGACAAGATGCATGCGAACCTTGCCGTCGCGATGGGTGGCCGTGTTGCTGAGGATATCATCTTTGGCCATGACAAGGTTTCCAGCGGTGCGTCCGGCGATATTCAGTACGCGACGGACCTTGCCCGGAACATGGTGACGCAATGGGGCATGTCCGAAAAGCTTGGTCCGCTCATGTATGAGCAGAGCCAGGAAGGCTATCTTGGCATGGGGCAGACCTCGCGCACGATGGCGGGCGCAGAGACCAACAAGCTGATCGACGCAGAGATCAAGGAACTGGTTGAAGGCGGTCTGAAGCGCGCTGAGGACATCCTGAAGAGTCAGGAAGACAAACTGCACCTGCTTGCTCAGGCACTGCTCGAATACGAAACGCTGACGGGCGACGAGATCAAGACATTGCTCGACACCGGCAAGATTGATCGTCCTGATGAGCCGAAAGGTCCAAACGTGGTCCAACCTGCGCACGGATCGGCGATTCCCAAAGCGGGCAAGCGTTTCGGATCCAGCGGAGATGAAGCACCGCAGGGAGCCTGAGGCTCTCTTTCATATGCGAAGTTCAAAAGGCGTCCGGAGCGATCCGGGCGCCTTTTTCATTGCGTTGTCAGAACGCGCCTAGCAGCAGCAGTGCCTGCAGGAACATCACGATCACAATCAGAATGAAAACCAGCAGCGTCAGAAAGCGCCACAGCGTCGAGAACCGGCTCAGCTCGTATGTATATTTCAGATGCTTGTAGAGATGCAGCGGTGCGACAATCGCAAAGACCAGGAACGCCCATCCTGGGCCTAGCGGGCTGATGCCGATCAGTGACATGGTGATAAACAGCAGCGACATGAAGCCGAGCGAGTAGGTTACGAAGATCGCGTGATCATACGCCTTGAACCGGCGCTTCCATGCGAAAATGAGCCACACAAACGGGATCGACAAAGGGATGAGCAGCCAGCTGAATTTGTACGCGTTGGCTTGCAGTTTGTAGAGCATCAGGCCGGGATTATCCTGCCACTTCTTCGCCAGACCGTTGTCGATCCAGTCGATCCCGGTCTCGCTTTGAAAGGATTGTGGGCTGGAATCTTCAGTTGTCTCAGCAATGCGGATCCCATCGGGCTGCACGCTTACATCAATGCCATCTGCATTGATAAAGGGCAGGTCGTTCATTTCGGCCAATGCCCGCAGATCATCCGTCACCGCCAATTTGCGCGCTTCGAGTCCCCGACGTTCATCAGCGTCGAGCGTATCGGATTGAAGCTGCTCTTCGATCTCACGCAAAGCCCGTTCGTTGTCCTCGATCGCAGTGCCGACCGAAGTTTCGATCTGCTCCATCCCAATTTGATTTTCGAACGTCGTTGGCGCTGTAATGCCTGCAATCTGGAACACGGCGAACATTGCGAACACGCTGAACAAGAGCATCGCCATGGGGCTGACGAACTTGGCCCGCTCTCCATCGATATAGCGGCGGGTAAGGGTGCCGGGCTTGAACGCCAGCAACGGCAATGTGCGCCAAAGCTTGCCATCGAGATGCAGCACGCCATGGATCAGATCATGCAGGATCGCTGATATTGTGCGGTGAACATGCCGTTTTTGCCCACATTGGGAGCAGTAAGCTTCGGTAACTGTCGCACCGCAATTTGAGCATTCGACAGGTTCAAATGTCGATTGTCCGGCCTCACCATGACCTGGCTCAACAGCCCGGCCTGTCAGTGCGCCTTCTATTGCTCCACCGATGCCATCTGTCACATCGCTCATCGCAAGTGTCCCCTGTGCTCCACTTCGCATAAGCGAGACCGTGGCGCACTGGCAATGCCAGGATCAGTGGGTCAGCCTTTGGCGAGTTTGCGCTCGATGGCAGTCCAAAGCTGCGCGAAACCGCGTGCGGCTGGTGAGCGCGGCGCGAAGGCACCCACTGGCTTGCGCTCGACGGCGCACTGCTCGATGGCGCTGGCCAATGGCACCACCGGCCATTTTTTGTTCGCCTCTCGTGCTTCGCGATGCAGCGTGCGGCGCATATCGACCATGGATAGCACCGGCAGGATCGGCGGGTGTGACTTGCCACTGCCGCGCACTTCTTCGACCACCTGATCCAGCGCTCTGGTCGATAAGGGTGAAGGAGGCAATGGGACGATCACCAGATCAGCGGCGCGCATCACCTGTGTGCTGATTTCATTGAGCACGGGCGGGCAATCGAAAATGATCCGGTCATAATCCTTGCGCAGCTGGTCAGTGATTTTGGAAAGCCGTTTGCGCTTCCCGATCCGGTCGAACTGGCGACCGAGCATGCGAATGCTCTCATCAGCAGGGAGCAAATCGAGGTTCGCAAATTCGGTTTTCTGGATGAGTTTGCGCGGCTCACGATCAGCAGAAAACACCGATTCCGCCGTACGCTTTTTCTTGGGGTCGATGCCCAGCAAAAAGCCCGACCCATTCGACGCATCCAGATCCCACAGCAAAGTCTTGCGCCGCGAAATGCTCGACGCGCACCAAGCGAGATTGACGGCAAAGGTCGTTTTGCCGACTCCGCCTTTGACGCTGTAAACTGCAATCGATGCCATTTTTTGTCGCTCTTCAGTGGTCACATGGAGAATTGTGACGATTTGGTTACAAGAGATGCTGTTACACGCGCAGCGAGATCAGGCAAGACTTGCATTTCCGCTTCGGAGTTGTGCCACGTTGCGCACGAAAAAGGCCGCCAAAGTGGCGGCCTTTTCCAAAACGGGACAAATTGTTCCGATAGCGCCCAGTGGCGCGAGACGGATAATCAGCCTTCGTAGTCGGCACCGATCGATGTCGAGCGGGTTGGAGCCGATGCGGTGATCCGCAGGGCTTCAGCCGACTGGCTCAGCGAGCCGATTTCATCGGCGTCGTCTTCATCGTCAGGCAGGATTTTCTGTAGGCCGGTCACGAGCGATTCGTTCAGCTCTTTCGGCTTGATCGTTTGTTCTGCGATCTCACGCAGGGCTACAACCGGGTTCTTATCACGATCACGTTCGATGGTCAGCTCACTGCCGCCAGAGATTTCGCGCGCACGCTGAGCGGCGAGCAATACGAGGTCGAACCGGTTTGGAACCTTGTCGACGCAATCTTCAACGGTAACGCGTGCCATCGTGGGCCTCTTGATTTCGGGTTGTCTGAAAGAGCGCTGCACCTAGGCATCGACGGGCCGAGAGTCAAGAAATTGCAACTTGTTCCGCAATTGCGCATTGGACCGATGTGACGACGCAAACCGCCCCCGACCCAGCCCTGACGCCCCATAGCGACTATCAGGATGCCGACAGCTTCCAGATCGAAGCGCAAGGTCATGCTTTCACCTTCTATCCGCGTGGGTCTGATCGGCTGGCGGCGTTGATTGACCATATCGAATGCGCGGAATGCTCGCTCTACATCTTCTACTACATGTTCCAGCACGATGGCGCTGGCACGAAAGTGCGCGATGCCCTGGTCGAAGCGGTTCGGCGCGGAGTTGAAGTGCACCTGATCATTGATGCGTTTGGCAGCGACGCTCCTGACCATTTCTTTGATCCGCTGGTCGAAGCGGGCGGTCACTTCTCGGTTTTCGCGGCTCGCTGGAATGTCCGATACCTGATCCGCAATCATCAGAAATTCGTGATCGCCGATGGCGCTCGGGTGATGACTGGCGGTGCGAATGTGTCGGATCACTATTACGATACGCCTGCCAACAATGGCTGGTGCGATCTGGGTGTCGCAGTTGAAGGTCCGGTGGTTGATCGCTTTGTGCGTTGGTTTGCCTTGCTGCGCGCCTGGGTCGAAGGCGAAGGCTCTCAGTTCCGGCTGCTGCGCCGAATGGTGAAGAACTGGGATGCGGGCGATGGGCCAGTGCAGTTGCTTGTCGGTGGCCCGCTGGTTCGTCGCGGCAATTGGTCGTGGTGGTTCCGGAAAGACCTCGCCAGCGGGAGCCGGCTGGACGCAGTGAGCGCGTATTTCTCGCCGCCGCGCAGCATTCAGCGGCTGATGGCCAAGCTGGCATTGCGTGGCAAAGCCCGGCTGATCACGGCAGGCAAGTCAGATATTGATGCGACAATTGATATTGCCCGTTTGCTGTATCGGAACCTGCTAAGGTCCGGCGCGCAGATCCATGAGTATCAGCCATCCAAGCTGCATATGAAGCTGCTGATAGTCGACGATGTCTGCTATTTTGGCAGCGCCAATCTCGACCGGCGATCCGTCCGCATCAATGTTGAACTGATGGTGCGGGTCGAAGACGCGGCGCTAGCCGCACGCCTCCGCCAGTTTGTGGACCATCTTGAGCAAGCCAGCGTGCATGTCACCGATGAATGGTATGCTGAGCGCGCTACCTTGTTCAACCGGTTCCGTTGGCGCGTCAGCAATTTGATCGCGCTGCTCGACTATCGAGTGACGCGAACACTCAACGGCTAGACGCTATTCATAACCCCAATCGGAATAATCTTTCATGTTCGGCGATGTGAATTTGGTAAATTCGCTCTGGAAAAGCAGCGGCACATTGCCGGTTGAGCCGTGACGTTGCTTGGCGACGTTCACCGACGCCTTGTTCTTGAGCTCTTCGTATTTCTCTTCCCAGGCACGGTACTTCTCGACCGCTTCCGGGCTGCTGGTTTCGGTCGGGAAATCGGGGCGAATGGCCTCTAGATAGTAATCGTCTCGATACACGAACCAGACCATGTCGGCGTCTTGCTCGATCGAGCCAGATTCCCGCAAATCCGATAGCATCGGACGCTTGTCTTCGCGTTGCTCAACGGCACGGCTGAGCTGAGAGAGTGCAATCACCGGCACACTCAATTCCTTCGCCAGCGTCTTGAGGCCGCGACTAATTTCGGAGATTTCGTTCACACGGTTATCATTGGCACGACCTGAGCCTTGCAGCAGCTGCAGGTAGTCGACCACGATCAGCCCGATATCGTGCCGGCGTTTCAGTCGGCGAGCGCGAGTGCGCAGCGCACCGATGGTGAGCGCAGGCGTGTCATCAATATAGAGCGGAAGCTCGGCAAGCCGCTGGCTGGCAAAGCTCAGCTTCTGGAAATCCTCGCGGCTCATTTTACCGCTGCGCAGTGCTTCGGAACTGATTTCGGCCTGCTCGGCAAGAATACGCGTAGCAAGCTGGTCCGCGCTCATCTCAAGGCTGAAAAATGCAGCCGGTGCGCCATAATTGAACTCACCCCCGTCGCGCTGCCAATCGAGATGCGCTTCGGCGCAATTGAAGGCGATATTGGTGGCGAGCGAGGTTTTGCCCATGCCGGGACGGCCAGCAAGGATGATGAGGTCGGAATCGTGCAAGCCGGACGTTTTCTGGTCCATCGTCGAAAGGCCTGTGGTCTTGCCTGAAAGACCGCCGCCTGAATTCATCGCGGCTTCGGCCATCTTAATCGCGGTCAACGCGGCATCACGGAAGGTCGATGCCTCGCTGCCGGTTGCCGCCCCTTCGGCGACCTTGAACAGATCCGCTTCAGCTTGGGAAATCCGGTCCATCGGATCGACTTCTTCCGATGTGTCCAGCGCGCCTTCGACCAATCCGCGGCCCACGCTCACCAGCTCACGCAGCAAAGCGAGATCATAGATCTGTTGCGCGAGTTCGCGCGGCGCGAGCAGGCCCGCACCGTTGGCGGTGAGCTGCGCCAGATAGCTGGTTCCGCCCAATTCCTTCAGCGCTTCGTCCGCTTCAAAATAGGGGCGCAGGGTCACGGGTGAGGCCGTCGCATTGCGCTCCAGCAGAGTCAGCACGCGCTCAAAAATCCGCTCGTGCAGCGGCTCAAAGAAATGATCAGGCCGGATCGGCGTCTGCAATTCTTCAATAACGCGGTTGTCGATCAGCACGGCACCCAGAAACGCGGCCTCCGCTTCCAGGTTCGAAGGCAGTTTTCTTGTGGTCGTCGAATCACTGTCGACGAGCTGGAGCTTTTCAGGTTCGGCCATGCGTGTCTGATGCTCTGGCAATGCGGGTCAAGGCAACCGCTTTTCGATGTTAAATTTTTTCTGCGCGTTGTGGATAGCGGGGAAGGTTGCGGGAAGTGCTTGAAGTGCAGGCATACGATCTGCGAAGGCACTCAGATCATGGCCAGCTTGCCACCCGATTCCGCGAGTTCGTTTCGCATAGCCCACATCGCTCTGGATGAAGAGACGATCCTGTGGCGCAACGCTGATGTCGAACAGGAACGGCGCGTGGCGATCTATGATCTAATTGAAGAGAACTCTTTCAAACCGGTCCGCAGTGCTGAACGGGGGTCGGCCGGGCCTTACCGCTTGCAGCTTGCCGTGCGCGATGGGCGGCTGGCCATGGATATCAGCAACACTGATGAAGAATTGCTGGAAACACTCCTGATTGGCCTCGCGCGTTTCCGCCGCCCGATCCGCGAATATTTCGCCATTTGCGACAGCTATTATCAGGCCATTCGCAAGGCGACGCCTGCGGAAATCGAAACGATCGACATGGCCCGGCGCGGCATTCACAACAACGCGGCTGAGCTTTTGCTGGAACGGCTCGATGGCAAGGTTGAAACCGATTTTGCCACCGCCCGGCGACTGTTCACCCTCATCTGCGTTTTGCATATCAAAGGCTAACGATCACAATGGCACGGGCAAAGTCTCGCCGCAAAAAGGGCGGCACAGTGAGACGCTGGATTTTCCGTTTGATCGCGCTTTTGATTCTGGTCGGAATCGCCTTCGCTGCCTGGTTCTGGTGGGACATGCGCACCTGGCGTCCATCGGAAGATCTTTATCCTGAGCAGGGCGCTGTGATTCCGGGCGAGGTGAACGGCCTGAACTTCGAAACACTGAAAGGGATAGGCGCGCAGTTCGCCTACCTCGAATTGCGCCCGGCATCGCGGGCACTCGATGATGATTTTGCCAGCCGCTTTGCGCAGGCACAGGCAGCCGAGCTCGAAGTCGGGATCATTTTGCGGTTTGATCCGTGTTTGCGAGCCGATGCGCAGTCCAAGCGTTTCACCCGGATGGTGCCGCGCAACGCGGCTTTATTACCACCTGCGATCGCGCTTACGGCGACGGGCGATCAATGCATCGATCCCGTCAGCGACGCAGCCGTCGAAAGCGAATTGCTGACGCTTGTGAACCAGATCGAGATGCATGCGGGGAAGCCTGCGGTTCTCAAGCTGGGCAAGGAGTTCGAGGCGCGTCACCGGACCGCCCGAAGCCTGACGCGAGACCTGTGGCTGATGCGCGACCGCGCGCGGCCCGATTACGCGCCGCGACCATGGCTGCTATGGAGCGCGAACAGTCAATTGGTGAGCGAAGCGGCAGAAGAGCCGCTGGAATGGGTGGTGGTGCAGAAATGACGTTGAGCGAAACACACGAAGCCCAATTGATCGCCGCTGCACGTGGTGCGGCCAGCGATGCATACGCGCCGTATTCTGATTATCAGGTGGGCGCGGCTTTGCTGTTCGACGATGGCGCGATCATCACCGGCAGCAATGTCGAGAATGCAAGCTATGGCCTTGCCCTTTGCGCTGAAACTGTGGCTGTGGCGCGGGCTATGGGAGAAGGGCGGCGCGGAGGCTTGCAAGCGGTCGCCGTGGTTGGCCCTCAAGACAAAGGCGATGGTCAGCCCATCACACCGTGCGGACGATGCCGACAGGTGGTCAATGAACTTGCTCAGTTGGGCGGAACCGACCCGGTTGTGCTTTGCGTTGGCAACACCGAAGTGCGACGGGTGACGCTTTCAGACCTGTTGCCGCACGCTTTCGGACCGGCGCATCTCGACCAGACCTAGAGAATATCGCTAAGCACCCCGCCGATCCCCTTCAACGGGTTCTTGCGGAAAGCGCGCTCTTCGGTCCCGACATACGCAAAGATGCCGTCAAGCCCCTGATCCGTCACCGACCGATTGATGCTTTCGCGGTTGAGCCCCGCCGCACGGATGAAGCTGTGCTTTTCCGCGAGTCCATCGAACTGCTTGTAGACTCCGGCGCTTTCCAGTGCGCCATCGACCAGCGGTTCCAGCTTGGAGTGGAGTGTGTCGTTCGATGAGCGGCGCAGATATTGCGTGCCGCCATCGCTTTCGCGGATGATACCTGGAGCATCGCTGAAAGAGAGATTGTCGATTGCATCGCGGAAGATCGGCTTCGCTTCGCCCGCCGCCACACCCGCCGCATCATTGATTTTTCGCGTCAGTCCATCCAGCACGCCGAGCTTGTTGCCCACGCTAAGGATGTCGCCCAGCAACCCGCCGCTCTTTTTGCCGACAATCGGCAGGCCGATGCGGATCTCCTTGTCGTTGTAGTAGGTGCCGGGCTTGGCCAGTTTATCCAGCGCGCTGTCGGTCGCCTTGCCCAGCAGGGAGGACAAGCCGCCACTGCCGCAGCTCAATTGCGCATGGGCTGCTGATGGCAACATCATCGCCAAGCTGGTCGCGCCTGCGCCCAGAACAAAGGCCCGGCGGCTGCTGTGAAACTGGTGCTGATCCATGGTCTGTCCTCTCCGTTGCTCCAGAAAGAACTATACCACACTTGCAATCGCGAAGCTGAATTGAGCGGCGCTGATATGTAAACAATGATTGCTGAGAGCGGGTGCTACTCCGCTGTTTCCAGCCACTCCACCAGCGCCGCCAGGCAGTCGCGAGCGAGCATTTTGCAGCGCTCTGGCGACCAGCCTTGCTCAGGTTCCGGGAAATCAGCCAGATCCTTGTATGGCATTTCCAGCGTCATTGCGCAGGTTTTGAACCGTTCAGCGACCTGATTGGTGCTGATGCCCAGATTGGCGCGCCCTGCTGGAGTCTTGGGGTAACCCATCTTTGTCTGGAAGTCGGGCGTCCGACGATCGAGGATGCGTTGATAGCGATAGTACTGTTCGCCCAATTCGTCAGTCCAGCTTGGAATCCCTTCAAAGCCTGCGAGAAACACCGCCGGGATTGCTTCATCGCCGTGCACATCCATCGCGAAGTCTACGCCGGTCCGGTCCATTGCGTTGCGGATTGCAAGCACTTCAGGAGATGCTTCTGCGCTGGGCTCGGCCCATTCGCGGTTGAGGTTTGTGCCTACAGCATTGGTGCGCAGATGACCGCGCCGCGAACCATCGGGATTGCAATTGGGGACGATGTGCAAACGGCAATGCTTGCGCAGCGCACGAGCTACCGGATCAGCGGGATCGGTCAGGCATTCGAGCGCGCCTTCCATCCACCATTCCGCCTGGGTTTCGCCCGGATGCTGGCGCGCATACAGCCATACCTGGGTTTCGCCTTCGCCCATTTCGAGCATATCGAGCGGCTGGCCGTCCAGCGTGGTCGTCAACCTGATCAGGTCAACACCTTCGCTTGCCGCCGATTCCGCGACGAGGTCGTGGTGCCGCTCCATGGAATAGGGCGCAAAATAAGCAAACCATGCGACATTCGATGCCGGTGTATATCGGATGGTCAGCGTGCCATCCTCTTCATCCTTGTCGAATGCGCTGTCCGCTCGCGTCCAGTATTCGCGGTCTTCGGAAACACATGCATTATAGCCGGGCCAACCCATCGGATAGGCGCTGCCTTTCAGGCCTGTGAGCTTGAGGGTAATCTCTTCACCCGCTGCACCGGTCACCCGAAAATGAAACCATTGCGCGAACTCGCTCTTATGGTCCTTTTGGATCGCAAGCCGCGCCGAGCGACCTTCAATCGACAAAACGTCTATGTTGCCGCTGTCAAAGGCGGCATCAATTGCAATATCGGACATGAGGTTCCTTAAAGTTCGTCAACCGGGATGGTCACGGTTTCGCCATTGCCGCCAGGGAAATCCTTGAACAAGGCCGCAGCGAGCGTTTGCGCGCTCGTTTCCACATCGGAGTAAGGGGATTTTACGCTGGTTGGCAGTTGAGCCCGACCCTCCCATAGCGATTGCCCCGCGGCATCGGAGATGCGCACTTCAAGGCTGGTTACAACGTTCGGTCCTCTCCGGCCGCCGCCGAGATTTATGCCGACACCGAGACCAACCCCGCTGCCATATGACCCGGTGCTGCCCCCAACGCCGACGCTGACCGGACTGCGCGGGTTGTCACCGGCGATTGCATTGCGGCTGGTGCGAATGATGGCTTCCTGCGCGCCTTCCGGCGAGCCCGAAAGCGTGTATCCCATCGCGATCAGTTGGCTGCCGACCGCTTCCTGAAACGCCACGCGGGCTCGCTCATTCTCAATCTCGTCTGGAAAGCTGAGTGCAATCACACCTTGGCCAAGGGAGGCTGGCTGATCTGACACAAACCGGGTCACTTCGACCGGGCCGGTGTAAGTGCCGGCGCAAGCAGACAGAGCAAAAGCTGTCAGCGCGATGGCGTAGAGGCGAGTGCGGCGAAGGGCGTTTGGCATTGGATGCTCCTGTTCTGACATCCTTATATAGAGCCTAGGCCGCTGTGCAAAACGGCGGATTGCATACGATTTCCGTAATTCAACCTCAGCACTTCTCTGCTAAGGCGCGCCCCATGTCTGAAACGCACAAACCTTCTGTCCTCGTTACCGGCGGGGCCGGCTATATCGGCAGCCACGCCGTGCTGGCGCTGAAAGATGCCGGTTGGCCGGTCGCCGTGATCGATAATCTCACCACTGGCTTCCGGTTCGCCGTTCCGGACGATGTCCCGTTGTACGAAGGTGATGTCGAAGATGGTGAGCTGCTGGCGAAGATCTTTGCCGAGCAGGGAACAGGCGCGATCATGCATTTCGCCGGATCGATCGTTGTTCCGGAAAGCGTCGAAAACCCGCTCAAATACTACCACAACAACACGGTAAAGAGCCGTGCTCTGATCGAGTCGGCAGTGAGTGCGGGAGTTCCGCATTTCATCTTTTCCTCGACCGCAGCGACATATGGCGTTCCGGAAACCTCTCCGGTCGGCGAAGACACTCCGCAAAGCCCGATCAATCCTTATGGTTGGTCAAAGCTGATGACCGAACAGATGCTGGGCGATACCGTTGCAGCACATCCGATGAATTTCTGCGCTTTGCGGTATTTTAACGTCGCCGGTGCTGATCCACGCGCACGGTCGGGTCAGTCGACAGCAGGCGCAACGCACTTGATCAAGGTTGCGGTGGAAGCGGCTCTGGGCAAGCGCGAGTCCGTTAGCGTCTTCGGAACTGACTACGACACGCCTGATGGCACAGGGGTCCGCGACTATATTCACGTCAGCGATCTGGCGGCGGCGCATGTGCTGGCGCTTGAGGCTTTGATCGAGCAGCCCGAACGTTCACTGACCATGAACTGCGGTTATGGTCGCGGGTTCTCGGTGCTTGAAGTGCTGGACGCTGTCGATCGAGTAACCAACATGACGATAGACCGCCGGATGGAACCTCGCCGTGCTGGTGACCCCGCGTCCTTGATCTCTGATCCTGCTCGTATTCGTGCGACCCTTCCGTGGGAGCCACAGAATGCCGATCTCGATACGATCATCGGCCATGCGCTGGCGTGGGAGCGGAAGCTGTCTGATGTGCGCAGAGATGGTTGACGAATCTGTGGCTTACCCATATGTGCGCCGCAGAAATTCCGCGCGTCGGACCGATTCCGGCGCGCTTTGCTATTTGAGAGAAGCTCGATGAAGATCCGCAACAGCCTGAAGTCGCTGAAAAACCGCCACCGCGATTGTCGCGTCATTCGCCGTCGCGGTCGCACCTATGTCATCAACAAGACCAACCGTCGCTTCAAAGCCCGTCAAGGCTGAGT
>JBCBHD010000029.1:0-16238 GCA_038526115.1 Pseudomonadota bacterium
GATGCATGGCAAGGGGTATGTCACGATCCGCCGGCTCAACGAAATGGAGCGAACTGCGATTGATCTTGACGGTTCGATTGGCGCGCTCCGCGCCAATATCGCGCAATCCAACGCAGGGATTGCGCAAGCTGAGGAGCAACGTATCCAGATAGGCCAGACGGCGCGCGCGGAAGCGGGGGCTGATCTCGCGCAGATTGAAGCGGCTATCAACGAACAGCGGGTTGCGAGTGCGAGCGCGGGGGATCAGTTCAACCGATCTGAGATCCGAGCTTCCTACGATGGAACAGTCGATAAGCTCGCTTACAGTGCGGTGGGGGAAGTCGTTCGTCCTGCTGAAACCATCGTCGAAATCGTACCTCAGGACGACAATCTCGTGTTCAACGGGCTCGTTTTGCCAAGCGATATCGACCGCGTTGCTGTTGGTCAGGCGGCCCGGATCCGTCTATCCGCATTCAATCAGGCAACCACGCCTGAACTGATGGGAGAAGTGGTTTTCGTATCAGCGGATCCAGTCACCGAAGAATCAACAGGTGCCAGACTGTTTCGGGTTCGTGTGGCTCTCAATTCGGACCAGAAGTCTGCGATCGAGAAGCTTGAGCTCGTTTCCGGTATGCCTGCAGAGCTCTTCATTGAGACAGGCAGTCGATCGATGCTGTCTTATGTCACAAAACCCTTGGTCGATCAGTTTTCTCGCGCGTTCCGGAACTAGAGGCGTGCGGCTCTAATGGGTTCTGGCGGTGGCCCGATAAGTCCACCGCCAGAAGATATTCCGGATCACATGATAGGTTCAAACCCGAACGCGCTGTAGTCGGACCACGGATTGTCTTCATCAGCGATCCGATCGAGAGCGAACTTGCCAGCCACTGGCTCCGGAGTCCCTTCGAACATCTCTGCCAGTGGCATTTTCAGCGGGCTCAGATTTGTCGTTGTGACGGGAGACGAGGCTGCGTCGTTGAACACAAACGGTGCGTCTTCGAGATCACTGAGCATAACTGAGACTGTGCTGGCTGCCTGGGTGACAGCTTGGTTCGTCGACTGCGCCGTGCTCGATGCGGGAGGGCTGTCGAAACTGGTCTGCGCCAGAACATCAGCGCTTGCCGCGTTCACAACAGTTGCCACTAGCACTCCGTCGGCTTCTATCTCCGTGTCGAGCCCGACCTGAGTGAAGGTGATTTCCTTTCCACCGGCACCATCAATCCGGATCGTATCAAGATTGCGTTCAAAATCGGTGATCGTGTCGGCATCGGCTGCAGTCTGATCGGCATGAAGGATGAAAAGGTCGCTCTGAGTACCTCCTGTAAGTGTATCCATACCTGTTCCGCCATCGAGCTCGTCTTCCCGTGCGCCGCCGTCAAGAACATCCTCGTCAGCCCCGCCATCAAGCGTATCGCGTTGCGCGCCGCCCATCAGCGTATCCATGCCATTGCCGCCGTTCAGAGTGTCATCGCCGAGCCCGCCATCGATGGTGTCATCACCGCCATCGCCATTGAGGATGTCATTCCCGCGATCGCCAACAATGTCATCCGCGTTATCGCCGCCATTGATGGTATCATTGCCGTCACCGCCGATGATAATGTCTTCGCCCGAGCCTCCCGAAACGTTGTCGTTTCCGGGACCAGCATCGATTGTGTCATTGCCCGCGAGACCATCAATCATATCGTCACCGCGATCACCGAAGATCAGATCGTCCATGGCGCCGCCCGTGAGAGTATCGGGACCGCGGGTACCCTGAAGCGTCAGCCCGCCGCCGTCGATCAGTGAGACCGCCTGAACGTCTGCTTCAGCAGCGTTGAGTACGGTTGCAACCAGCACACCATCAGACAGGATCTGAACGTCTGGCCCAACCTGTACGAAGGTGATTGTCCGGCCCATCGATCCGTCAATCCGAATGCTGTCAATGTTGGGCTCAAAGTCAGTGATGGTGTCAGCGTCTGCTGCGGTCCCGTCGGCGTGCAGAATGAACAAGTCGGCCTGCGTGCCGCCCGTGAGGGTGTCCATTCCGGTGCCTCCGTCGAGCTCGTCCTCACGCGCGCCGCCATCCAGAATGTCATCGCCACCTTCGCCGAACAGCATGTCGCGTTGGGCGCCGCCGCTCAGCATGTCGTTGCCTTCGCCGCCGAACAGAGTGTCGTCACCGCGACCGCCATCAAGCATGTCGTCGCCGTCGCCGCCCATGATCATATCGTTGCCGCGATCGCCATTGATCTTGTCATTGTCGTCGCCGCCATCGAGAATGTCGTCGCCATCACCTCCGTCGATCATGTCGTCGCCGGCGCCGCCCATCACATTGTCATCGTCGGCACCAGCGTCGATCATGTCGTCGCCTTCACCGCCGTCGATCATGTCCTCACCGCGGCCGCCGTCGATATCGTCATCGCCGCCGTTTCCGTTGATCGTATCGTCACCGCGCAGACCGTCGATGTCATCGTTGCCGTCATTGCCATCGAGCGTGTCATCGAATTGATTGGTGCCAGTAAGATCCTGCACGCCGACATTGAACAGCGCCAGGATGGGATCGTGGTCGGAGTTCGGGTTGCCAAGAGGCGTGTTCGTGTGAACCGCGTCTATTTGGGCACCCTCTGCAAGATTGCCGGTCGCCAGGATATGATCCAACTGTTGAGCGTTGCCTTGGAACAGCACGCTGAACCGATCATCTTCATCCAGTCCGAACGTCAGGTTTTCGAGCACAACCTCTGCGCCTGGATCTACCATGGCCCCATCGAAATCGAGCTCGCCGGTGAGCACTTCAAGCGGTTCTTCGAAGTGGAACTCGTTGAAGTCGCCCGCCACCGCGATTTTTGCGTCCGGGTTGGCCGCCAACAATTCATCGATCTGTGCGTTGACCGCAGCGGCCTGAGCAGCACGGCTCAGTGCGCCAGCATTGGTAGGCGGCTGGATCGCACTGAATGTGCTGTCGGACCCGATCTTCGACGTAAAGTGGTTGCCGATGACGGTGACTGTTTCGCCATTGAATTGGAAGTTTGCTCCCAACGGCGCTCGTGAGTTGCTGAATGCTGCATCAATTGCACCCGTGTCGTTGGTAATCGTGAAAACCGATGCGTTGTCGAGATCGACCCGGTCATCGCGATACAGGAACGCTACTCGGATACTGCCGCCAGGCTGGCCGCCTGTTTCTCCGTCAACGACGAAGGGATTATCGAGGACCGAATACTGGATGCCGGTCTGATTGAAGATCTCGGTTGCCAGCGCTTCCAGTGTCATCTGGGCAGAAACAGTCCCATCATTGGCAGAGCCGCTGTCGTCCTGCACTTCCTGAAGAACTACGATGTCCGGAGCCGCGAGATTGATGCCAATGTCGGTTGCGACACCTGCAAATCGGCCATCGGCGACGTCGTCGTCTCCATCAGCCGGATTGATGTCGAGATTGAGCACATTGTAGGTCGCGACCGAAAGTTGATTCACCGCGCCTTGTACCAACGATGTGGTCTCGGCGATGTTGGCACTTGCCTGAGCGACCGTGACATCTGATGTCGGCCTGATCTGGTAGTTTTCGAACGCGTAATCGACCACACCGGTTACGTCGTTGAGCAGTGTCCCCGGTGTAACATCGGGGATCTCCACATCGACACCATTCAGCGGGCCAGCAGAATCGATTTGCACCCTTTCTGGGTTGAAGTCTGATCCGGCACCGGCATCGAATTCACCCAAGCCACCGTCACCGCCATCGATGACCAGCAAACCTTCCTCAGACACATTGGTGCCATCCAGATTTCCAGCGCCATCGCTGGCAACAGTCCATAGCTCGCCAAATCCGTTGGTAGAGTCGACCGATACAGGGTTCTCGACTGTAACGAGCATACCCTCAAGGCTTTCCCAGAAATCGATGCCGTCGTTCAGCGGATCGAAGCTGGTTAGACCGTCATCGTCGATCACTTCAGTTGGCGGTGTGATGCCGTTGGGGCCAATAACGACCGCCGATGGCAGTGCATTCCCGGTGCTGTCGACCGTGATCATCGGGTCTGTGATCTGGGTAATGGTGAGGTTGGCCGGATCGCCGCCACCTTGGAACTCACTCACTGTTCCGGTGACGGTTAGGCCATCGCCCAATGCAACGGTTGGAGCGCTTCCAGTGAAGACGAAAATAGCGTCTGAAGTTGCGCTATCGCCGTCCCCAGTGGGATCTTGCAGGTAAAACCCGTTCGAAGCGACGGCCGTGACAACACCGCTGGTTGTGACGGCGTTATCCACGAACAGGGACGTGTGACCAGCACCTTGAATTTCGCCAATCTGAAGGTTTAGCGGGTCATCATTCTCAATCGTGCCCTGACCAGTTGCAGCGCCGATCGTTGCACCTCCTGTCGGGTTGGAGAGGACCACGTCGAAAAACTCGTTGGGCTCACCGTCTGTGTCTCCGACAACATCCAAGGTGATGGTCTTGAAAGTCTCGCCGTCGGCGAAAGTTACAGTGCCACTCGTTGTTCCTGACAGGTCGGTAGCGTTAGCATCAGAGAATGCGCTGCCAAACTGAACGGCGAAATCGGCCGAAACAGCGCCGGTGTCGCCGCCGACGCGAAAGACGTTGAAGGTGATCTGCGTTGTGCCGCTATCGCCTTCCGTCACGCTCGCATCGTCAATAAACAGCGCGCCATTGGGGTTCACCGGGGTGAAGTCTTGCCCGGTGTTGATCAGTCCAAAATTGTCGGTTTGTGATGGCTGCCAGGTGAAATCGTCAGCGACATTGCCGGTGCCGCCCAGCTGCAGCGATGTACCGGCTGGTACGCCACCTTCGGACACACCAATATCCTCGCTGGTCAGACCAGCAGCAGGGCCGTTGGTGGCTTCAAACGATCCTTCGTAGGAGAGGAACTGGATAACCTGTCCGCTCGGACTGACCAGAGCGATTGCGTCCGGACCATTCTGAATGCCACTGATCGGGAAGGCGAGAGTTCCAAATCCATCGTCTTGGTCGGGAATGATGCCGGAGAGGTTCTCGGTATCGTATACGACGCCGCCATTGCCGTTGTAGAGCACCAGCTGCCAACCGCTCAGGTCTGTTCCTGCAGGGCCGGCAACCTCAATGCCTTCTCCGACATCAGAGCCGGAGTTGTCATAGTGGATTTCGTTGATGAAGACTTCGGCTGGGCCTTGCGGCGGGAAGTCATCATTTAGAATAGTGCCAGACGCAAACGCATTGAGGATCGTCGCGCCACCAGTCGGACCTGAGATCACAACTGAGACGACTTCGTCCTCTTCAATCTCGGTATCGCCGCTCACAGTGAATGTGAGTGTGGCTTCGGTCTGGCCGTCGGCAAATGTTACCACGCCGCTCGGTTGGAAGTTCACGAAATCATCATTGTCGAATGGAGGTGCACCGGCCAAAACCTGGGCGACATAGTCGACTGTCACGACACCGTCAGACCCGTTTTCGCGGGTGAGGGTGAAGGTGAGATCTGTAGTGCCTGCATCGCCTTCAAGCACGCTAGTGCTCGATATGGCGATATCACCCGGCACAGGGATTGGTCCGAAGCTTTGACCGGCGTTGAGCGATCCTGGGCTCTCGGAAACCTCACTGACCCACGTGAAGTCGGAGGCCACATCTCCATTGCCCGTGAGCTGAATTGAATTGCCCGCAGGTGTGCCGGCGTTTTCTGACCGTCCGACGCTCTCGCTGGTCATACCGCTCGCCGGTCCGTCGATGGCCGCAAATGTCCCTTCATAGGAAAGGAACTGCAGCACATTGCCTGACGGATCGACCAAGGCAAAACCGTCGGGTCCGTTTTGAATGCCAGACTGTGCGAAGCTCAACGCTCCAAACCCGTTGCCTTCATCGTCGATTGTACCGGAGAGGTTTATCGTATCGTACACCGTTCCATCGCCGCCATCGTAAAGAGAGATCGAATAGCCCGTAAGATCGAGCCCTGCAGTCCCTGCCACTTCGATGAATTCGCCGATGTCGGCCGCGATATTGTCGTAATGGAATTCGTTGATGAACAAGAGAGGTGGAGGAGGTGGAGTTCCACCGGTTTCACCGATCACGCTGACTTGATCGATGGCAATGTCTTCATCGCCAGCATCGAGATGGAAACGGATTTCGATATCCAATGTCGACCCGGTGCCTGCGATTGCGGCTGCGAAGGTCGCGAAGTTTGAGGTGATCTGGGTGCCATCGCCGTTCCCGTCGAGATCGGTATCGATCAGCGGAGCACCGTTGGAACCTGACCCTGTCCCAACGCCATCATTCTCCACACCGAAAATCTGGAAAGGGGTGCCGCCATCGATCGTAGCGAAGACCTGAAGGAAGTCCGTTGTGTCCCAGTCTTCATTGCCATCAGCGCTATCGTCTTCGGCAAGGTCAATTGAGAACATCAGATTGGAGAGGCCGGTTATGTCGAGACCGGTGAAGAAGATTGATTGTTCATCATCGGTCGAGAGGCCCGGGACCGAATCTGTATCTTGAGCGGCGAAGAAAAAGCTGCCGGTTTGGCCGGTTACCGCATATGTCGATGAGATATCGCTACCATCCGTCCGGGTAAAAAAGTCGAACATAGCGTCATTTCCTTCTCCACTGGAGAAGGTGTAGCGGGTGCCGCTGCCGTCAGTCTCAAAGCCCTCATCGAGAACTGTGACGATGGGGGGAGGGAATGTCTGTCCAGTGTTCACTGCGCTCTGGGTCTGAGCCAAGTTCTCAACCCATGTGAAGTCGCCAGCAGTGGTTCCGCTGCCCTGAAGCTGGAGGGATTGCATGTCGGTGGTCGTACCGCTGACTGAAGCGGGACCTTCACCGACACCGATATCTGTGCTGGTCAAACCGTTGGCAGGGCCATCGGTTGCCGTCATGCTGCCTTCATAGGAAAGGAACTGAACCACATTACCCATCGCATCGACGAGAGCGATCCCGTCAGGGGCTCCGTTTTGAAGGCCATTCGCAGGAAGCGCAAAACCCTGAATGATATCTGTGCCGCTTAAGGTAAGTGTGTTGTAGGCGGTGCCATTGCTTCCATTGTAAAACACAACAGTCCAGCCGGTGAGATCGATCCCGAGTGGATTGGCAATCTCGACATACTCATTGGCATCGGCGGCAGGACTGTTGTTGTCGTAGTGAATCTCATTGATGAAAACGGATGAAGCGGCGCCGGCAACCATAGTAGTCTCCTCTGAACTGGAGTGAGATTGGGCATGGCCAACACGAGACCTGCCGAATCGATCAGACGATTAACTATAGTTTGTCGAAGACACTTAGATTACGAAATTCCACAGGAATTTCGTGTGTTTCTTTAACCTGCAGCCTGTTCTTCTCGCAGCACTCATAGAAATCACCAATTGCTGGGCGCAGGTAGCGGCGAGAATAATGCAGCGGCTATTTCATCGGCGGCGCTGCGCAATGCCTGGTGATGTAGTCTTCGTGCTTTGGCAAGGCGCTGACGGAACGTTCGATGATCTGGCGAAGGTTGCCGAGAAACTCACCCAGCTGCGCGTCCGACACCTGATCGGCCATTGGATCGTAGCCGGTCGGCGTAATCCCTTGACCATGCATCACTTGCACCCAACTCGCTTCACGAAAGAGGTCATCAACATCGCGGCCAAGGCGGCCGGAAGATGCGAACAGTTCCAGTTTGTGCGTTAGACTGTCTGGCACATCCATGTTCTTGCAATAGCGCCAGAACTCTGAATCTTCGCGCTCTGTTTGATGATAGTGCAAGATAAGAAAGTCACGGATCTGCTCGAACTCGCTCGCGCAGCGGCGATTGTATTCCTCTCGCTCCGCGGTGGAGTTGCCGCCACGCGGGAACAATTGAATGAGGCGGCTAACATGCGCTTGGATCAGGTGAATAGACGTAGACTCGAGCGGTTCAAGAAACCCGCATGACAACCCGATGGCTGCACAATTGTGAGACCAAAACCTGTCCCTTCTCCCCGTCGTGAAGCGGATAGGGCGGGGGTCAGCCAGTGGCTTAGTTGGCAGGTTTGCCAAAAGGACCTCACCCGCTTCTTCATCTGAGATGAAATCGCTTGAATAAACATGCCCGTTGCCGGTGCGGTGCTGAAGAGGAATGCGCCACTGCCAGCCTGCAGAATGCGCCGTGGCGCGCGTAAATGGGACCAGCTCTTTAAGTCTCTCGCTAGGCACGGCCTGCGCGCTGTTGCAAGGCAACCACTTTGACCAATCCTGATAATCGACGCCGAGCTCCTGACCGATCAGCAAAGCGCGAAAGCCCGTGCAATCGATAAAGAAGTCGCCCGCAATCTCGGTGCCGTTATCCAACATGATCGAGGTAAGATTGCCGCTTTCGCTGTCGCGATTGACTGTCGCCACAATCCCTTCGGTGCGTTTGACGCCTCGTTTCTCGCTATAGGCACGGAGAAATTGTGCATATAGTCCAGCGTCAAAATGATAAGCGTATGCCAGCCCTGTCATGGCTGTGTTGCCGACTTTGTCCATATGAGCGAACCGCATTTGGTCTGCCGCATGCTGGTGAAGTGAGTAATGCCAGAGCCCAGGCCCGCCTGGGTGCAATTCGGCATTGCGACGCCAGTAATGATGAAACGCCACACCGTTCAGGTTGAGGCCAGTGTCGCCGAATGTGTGCAGGTACTTATCGCCGACGCGGCCCCAATTGTGGAACTCGATACCCAGCTTGAACGTGCCGTAAGTTGCTTTCAGGAATTCGGCTTCATCCAATCCGAGTATTCCATTCAGCCGAATGATCTGCGGAATCGTAGCCTCGCCTACTCCGACAGTTCCGATCGCGTCAGATTCAACCAGCTCGATTGACAGGCTTGTGCCGAGCAGTTTTGCAAATGCCGCAGCGGTTATCCAGCCGGCAGTCCCTCCGCCAACGATAACCAGCTTCTTGATCCGTGGTTCGGTCATCATTTCTCTCGATGCGACAGCATGCCGCGGTTATTTGGGTCTGAACAGTGCATTGATTGTCAATCGTCCGCTTCTGGGATCCAGCGGCAAGGGGGCATCGTTTTCGATGATCCCACTGTGAAGAACATTGCCGCGATAGAACACTGCTTCGTTAAAGCAGCCTTGGCTTGCATGAATACGTTCGAACAAGGGCGAGCCATTCGTCACGTAGCGAGCTGCGGGCATTCCGGATGCCCGCACATCGGCTTCGAGAGCCGATTTGTATATCGGGAAGGTATCATCAGTCAGACTTTCGAAGCCGGTTGACTTGTGTCGGAAGAATGCCGTGCCGCCATGCTCAGTCTCATGAAGGTAGAGCATCATGGCGATAAGGTTGGGATCCGTACCATCGACATGAGGCAGGCGCTGCATCGGCACGAGGTCAGCCGGAGATGTTGTTACGATGGACAGCCATGCCTGCATATCCCAACCGGAAGTAGTCTGGCCAAAGTTCTGGTCCAAAAGCGGCGACAACTCTCGCAGCCACAACTGGGTGGGTTCTGTAGGCAAGGGCGCACGAACGCCAGGATACTGAGGTGTGATCCTTGCAAATTTTTGCAAAAATGCGCTCTCAATCGCGGTCTCAGGGCGGTGCATGAAATCTTGAAGAGCCACAAATTCATGTTTTTCCGGAGAAAAGTTGAGATGGCTTAGCTTCGCAAGCGACACTTCCCAATTTGTCATTGCTAGCTCAGCGCCTTGGATCACCTATGTCGAGGTTCAGAGACTATCAAACCAGTGCCAAGTTGCCAAATGGATCGATTAAAAATAAATAAAAACAGTATGTTATGTTCTACACTCCGGAGGTGAGTGCGCGCCCCAAGCCTTGGGATTGCGCCCTACGCAATTAAGTTGAGTGTTCCGGCCTTGAAAAGTGTGACGCGCGGGCAACAGACTGTTGATTACTTCCGTGGAGCAGTCCTCATATGATGAAGTGAATTCAATTTCATATATGATTATAAACGATAAAATTAACGGTTGCGGTGAGTCAGGCGCGAACTGAAATTGACGATTTACGTGCGAAAGTTTTCCGGCTATGAAAAAAACTGCAAACGCACAGAGTCAACAAGGTGCGTTGGGGGAGAGTAATGATGGGATTGAAGCGTTATTCCGAAAACGCTCGGCTGCTTAGTGGCGCAGCGATGGGTCTGGTCATGGTTGCAGGTGCAATGCCTGTTGCTGCGCAGGACGCAGACACGCCAGCGGCAGAGGACGAAGGCAACCAGATTATCGTCACTGGTATTCGCAGCTCGATTGAGACTTCACTTGAAGCAAAGCGCGAAGCGACCAGCATCGTTGAAGTGATCTCGGCTGAAGATATTGGGCAACTGCCAGATCTTTCTATTGCTGACGCACTTGCACGTTTGCCCGGCGTTACAGCGCAACGTGTGCGGGGTCGCTCGCAGCAGATTTCCATTCGCGGCCTGGGGCCGGATTTCTCGCTCTCACTCTTGAACGGACGCGAGGTTGTCTCGGCTGGTAACAATCGCGGTATTGAGTTTGATCAGTTCCCGTCCGAGTTGATCAACCAGGGCGTTGTCTACAAGACAGGTGATGCTCGCCTTGCGGCAATCGGCATTGCTGGGGCGGTTGACCTTCGCACTGTACGTCCGCTCGATTTCAATGATCGCCAGATCAATGTATCGGGCCGCTATGTCGTGAATGACAGTGGATCGCTGAATCCCGATTTCCCGTCGGATGGATATCGCTTTTTCGCGTCGCTTATCGATCAGAATGCAGATGGTACAGTTGGCTGGTCTCTTGGTGCGACTGTGCAGTCAAACCCTACGCATTTCATTTCACGCGAACTGAAGACCAACCAGTTCCAGGTTTCTCGTGATGAGAACGGATTGCTCTACGCGTCCGACAACCCTCGCCAGGGTGTGGTTAGTCGCGATTTCCAGCGCGTTTCGGTCGCCGGTACGCTCCAGTTTGAGCCGATGGACAACTTCAATGCTACCATCGATGCGTTCTACACAGACACCGAAGACTCCGGTATTTTCCGCGGGACAGAAACTCCAATCGCTTCTTGGAGTGGCGCAACTTTCGAAAGCGCAACTGGCGCCGGACCATTCGCTGACAGCGCTACCTATTCCGGTGTGGTGCCGATCCTTCGCACTGATACTGAGGGCAACGAAGCACAGATCTTTGCGATTGGCGCGAATTTCGAATGGGGTATTTCAGACAATCTGAGCTTCGTGTTCGACTACGGTTACTCACATCTCGATCGCAACGATATCGATTATGAAAGCTATGCAGGCACAGGCCGTGCCCGTTCGGGTGCGCAAGACACTCTGACTTTCAATACCCCGATCAGTGGACGCTACAGCATTGATGGAGCGCTCGATTACACCGATCCGGCCAACGCCCTGCTGACAGATCCAGGCGGTTGGGGCCAGGTTGGCTTCATCAAAGAGCCTGAAATCGAAGATGAGCTAAATCAGCTCCGTGCCGAACTCGATTACGAGTTCGACGGCGGTTTCCTTGGCAGCATTACCGTTGGTTATCTCTACACGGATCGCAGCAAGAACTTCGATTCAAACGAGAGCTTCCTGCGTCCTTCAGCGGCGTTTGTTGATGGCGCGCTTGCGGTTCCGACTAACGCGATCGTTGGGTCGACAGATACCGGTGGTCTGAACAACAACATTCTCGCCTATGACCCATCCAGTTTCCTGTCTGATGGTACATATGTCGTCGAAAAAGCGACTTTCGATACCGAGTGGATCGTCGATGAAGAGGTGCATAACTTCTACGTTCAGGCGAACATTGATGCCGATCTTGGTGGTATGCCGCTTCGTGGCAATGTTGGCCTGCGATATTCAGATACGCGCCAATCCTCGACGGGAACCATCGGTGGTGGCCTGCTGAATACAGTTACAGAAAGCTACGACGACTGGCTTCCAAGTGCGAACCTGAGCCTAGAGGTGAGCGATGGCTTGTTCATCCGTCTTGCTGCTGCGAAGTCGATCACTCGTGCTCGACTGGACCAGATGGCTGCCAACCAGAACATTACAGTGAACCCACTGAGCTGTTCGGATACGGATGGAGACCAGATTCCAGATACTGTCCTTGGTTTCGCACCGCCTCAACTGGTCTGCTTCAACCTCGGTGGCGGCAACCCCGCATTGCAGCCGTATGAATCCGTCTCGTATGACCTGTCGGTTGAGAAGTATTTCTCACCCGGTACGGCACTCATCGTTGCCGTGTTCCACAAGGATTTGTCTGATTGGGTTATCGATTTCAATGAGATCATCGACCTGGAACAGCAGATCAACAATGCCGGTTTCGGCTCGATCCTGAACACGGCGCCAGAATTGGCGACAGGTGCCTTTAGCGGCCCTGTCAATTTCGCAGACGGATCAATCACCGGTATCGAAGGCACTGTGCGGCTCGATTTCGTCGATCTGACCAGCGCGCTTGACGGGTTCGGCGCTTTCTTCAGCTTCACTTATGCTGATGCAGAAGTCGAAGATCAGAACCAAGATGCGCTGCCAATCCCTGGATATTCGGAAACGACATGGTCCGGAGACATCTTCTATGAGAAGAATGGTTTCCAGGCGAAGCTGGCTGCTCGTTATCGCAGTGGGTTCCTCTCTGAAGTTCAGAACTTTGATGGAAGCCTGAGCGGAGCGGATGCTCGTAGTGAAACCATTGTCGATGGTCAGATCGGCTACACGTTCCAGAATGAAAGCGGTCCGCTGAAAGGCCTCGCGCTGCAGTTTGAAGTGTTCAACATTACGGATGAGCCATTCGTGACACAGAATACTCTGTTTGATGCAGGCGGCGCCGAGATCGGAGCGTTTCCAAGCCGGCACGAGCTATATGGCCGGACTTACAACTTCACAGTGCGCAAGAGTTTCTAACTCTGCGCTCTCTCCTAGGGGTCGCACCTGGTGGAATGGAAAGAGGCTCGCTGCTTGCAGCGGGCCTCTTTCTTTTTGATGCAGGCAAAAGTGAAGCGTGCCTAGGCAGCGTGCGGAGAAGGGCAGTGCTGCGCTAGAAATTCAGCATGAGAAGGCATGGCTGAAGTCGCCTCGCGCATCGCGCTACCGATGGCCGCCATTCTGTCTGCAACCGGCACGTTGCCTCGCATTTGAGAAAGCGCTGGTGCTCGGCGAGGCACGATATTCTGACCCAGATAGACCGCGATCCAGCTTGGGTTCTTGAACAGTTCACGCTCATCAGAAACCAGCAAACCGTAATTTTGAAAATGGTCGATCTTGTACTGAAGGCTATCTGGGATCGGCATGTTGGCACAATATCGCCAGAGCTCGGAATCATCCCGTTCGGTTGCCTTGTAGTGCAGGATCAGGAAGTCACGAATACGTTCGTATTCCGATGTGGTTTGGGCGTTGTATTCCTGAGCAAGCAGCGGAGACATTTCGGTATCCGGCATCAGTGCAATCAGACGGAGAATCCCGTATTGGATCAGGTGCAGGCTGGTGGATTCGAGAGGCTCCATAAAACCGGCCGATAGACCAATTGCGACGCAATTTTTGTCCCAGAACTTACGGCGTTTTCCAGTGACGAAATGCAGGGTTCTCGGGTCAGCTTGCGCTTCACCATCCAGCGAAGTCATCAATTCTGTTGTCGCTTCGTATTCGCTGATGAAGTCGCTGCAATGGACGTAGCCATTACCCGTGCGATGCTGAAGCGGGATTCGCCATTGCCAGCCAGCGGCCTTGGCGGTCGAACGGGTGAAAGGCGCGATCTCATCGCGTTTGGCACAGGGAACTGCGACCGCACGATCGCATGGGAGCCAATGCTGCCAATTATCGTACCCAGCTTTGAGAGTGTCCTCGATCAGGAGCCCGCGAAAGCCGCTGCAATCAACAAAGAACTCGGCTTCGTGTTTTTCGCCAGTCTCTAGCGTGACGCTTTTGATGAAGCCGTTCTCGGCCTTGAGTGTCGCATCAACTACGCGCCCCTCTATTCGCTTAACCCCACGCTTTTCAGCGTATTGTCGGAGGAACGCCGCATACAGCGTTGCGTCGAAATGATAGGCATAGTCGAAAGTAGACTGGATTTGACGCCGATCTTGGGAAGGGTGCGAGAAAACGCCCGCCTTCGCCATCGCCCAACACATTGAAAACTCATCGATCGGCTCGTTGATCCGACCCGCCAGGCTCTCTCGCATCCAGAAATGATAAAATGGAACGCTGTCGAACTCCGCACCATATTGGCCAAACGGGTGAAAGTAGGAATGCCCAAGTCGGGTCCAGTCAACGAACTGGATGCCAAGTTTGTAAGACCCGGCAGTTTCCTTGATGAATGTTGCCTCATCAATGCCGAGACGCTGGTTGAAATGACGTATGGGGGGTATGGTTGCTTCACCCACGCCGACAGTGCCGATCACTTCAGACTCGATCAGCGTGATTTCACAGCTTGCACCAAGGCTTTCTGAAAGCGCAGCTGCGGTCATCCAGCCAGCACTGCCGCCTCCAACAATGATAATCTTGCGCAAGGGGGCAAAGCTTTGATCCATATCAGCCCCCGCAACTGTCTCGGATGAGTAGGCTGGTCTCCAGCCTCTGGGATGCACCTGGCCCGCAAGTCGTGTCGATCAATTTGGATACCAGCATGCGCCCGGCGAGGTTAGCATCCTGATCGATAGTCGTGAGGCGCGGTGTTACCAGGCTCGCGGCGGGAATGTTGTCGTAACCTACAACTGACACGTCATCTGGCACACGTCTGCCGCTGCGAACAAGTGCGCGAATTGCGCCGATAGCGATCAAATCGCTGGCGGCGAAGATCGCGTCGAACTTGATTCCTCGATCTATTGCTGAACGCGTTGCTGCCTCGGCCGAATGCACGTCGAAATGCGCAGGAACCGTCAATTGCGGATCGATGGCGACATCTGCCTTTTCGAGCGCCAGGCGATATCCACGAAGTCTCTGCTCAGCTTCTGGAGCCTCAGTCTCTCCAAGAAACAGGATGCGTTCTCGGCCCAGACGGCAAAGATGCGAAGCGGCGCGGCGACCGCCGGCCACATTGTCCGATCCGATGGTGCAATACGCCGCATCGGCAAATTCCGCGCCCCAGACTACAAATCGGTTTTCCCGGTCTGAAAGACTGTTGAATGCGTGGTGCAACGAGCTTTGTCCGATAAAGATCATACCGGTCGCCCGGCTCGTGCTCATGGCGTATTCGATGTCTTCTGCTGAGCGAGGGCTGAGATGGCTCACAACAAGGTCTGCATTCCGTTCGCGTGCGGCCTCTGCAATTCCCGCCAGAAGATCGAGGAAGAAGGGATCGGCAACACGCGTCTCACGCGCTTGTGGAGCAGGGACAATGACCGCAATGGTCGCGTCTGCTCCAATCGGCCCATTGGGCATTGTGCTACGAAAATCGTAATCGTGAGCGCGAGCGATTTTCCAGATTTCCTGCTTGGTCCGTCGTTTCACGGCAGGACTATCGTTCAGCGCACGTGAGACGGTTGAGATCGACACTCCGGCTTCACGAGCAATATCTTCAAGCCGGGCCGATTTCTTTTGCCGCTCGCGCGTGTCGTGCATTGCCTAGTCTAGCCCCCGCTTGTGACCGCCCAATAGCCTGATCGGCGTCCCATCCGTGTCGGTATGGTGTCACTTGAACCTGTTTCGCGTTCATTGGCGACAATTGTCGCTCCGGTAAAGGCAGCGGGAGGTGCCCAATCCACCGGATCATCGGCGAGATTGAAAGCGCAGAGCACATTGCAGCCCGGTTCCGATCGTACAAAGGCGACGACTTCATCCGGTGTTTCAAGCAAAGTACTTGTCCCGTGGACGATTGCGGGTAGCGCCTGACGCTGAGCAAGCAACCGTCTCGTGTAGGTCATCATCGAAGCAGGGTCTTTTATCTGACGATCAATCGCCAAGGGAGCGTGATCGCGATCCAGTTTAAGCCACGTTTGGTTAGCTTGTGAAAACCCAGCCTGCGGAGCGTTCGCCACCCAGGGCATCGGCGTGCGCGCACCATCACGGCCTAGAGTGTGCGGCCAATTGGCAATGGCTTCAGGGTCGAGAAGATCTTCAAATGGAACAAAACCTTGCGGCAGGCCCAGTTCCTCGCCTTGGTAGATGATCGGATTACCTCGCAGGGAAAGCAACAACAGCAGGCTGAGCCGTGCTATCTGACCACGGTCCTTGTCTGTGCTCCAACGAGTGATGGAACGTGGCGCATCATGATTGGAGAAAGCCCAGCTAGGCCAGCCTTCTCCAGGCGTGTCATCCCATTGGTTAAGCGAGGCGCGCACCCGCGCGGCCGTCAGATCGGGTGCGTAGAGAAAATCGAAGTTGTAGGCGCTGTCGAGCCGCTTGCCGCCTTGGGTGAACGCCTTCATTTCGGCGAGCGGATCCGGCCCGCCCACTTCGGCCACTGTAAAGCG
>JBCBHD010000030.1:0-16037 GCA_038526115.1 Pseudomonadota bacterium
AGATACCCGCGCCAGCATGCAAAAGGGCGAGAAACTGGCGGGCGACCTCGAAGAGCTCCGCCACATATGGGAAGGGTCCGATTCACCGCTTGCCAGCCTCCGTGTGGCGGCGCGCAGACTGGATCGGATTGCTGAAGAACACCCGCTGTTGGCGGAGGCGCTGGCTGCGCTGGATCGCGCTGTGATCGAAGCAGGCGAGGCAGAGGAAAAGCTCGAATCCGCTGCGCACGCTCTGGTGCATGATCCACAGGCTCTCGATGAGGCGGAAACGCGTCTGTTCGAGCTTCGCGCCCTTGCGCGCAAGCACCGCTGCGAAGTCGATGCTCTACCGGAATTGATGCGTGAGATGCGCGGGAAACTGGATGCGATCGAGGGGGGAGAGGCCGAGCTTGATGCTTTGGAGGCGGCCGCACGAGAAGGCCGCGAAGCCTATCTGAAGGCTGCTGAAAAAGCGCACGGTCAGCGGCTCAAGGCGGCGAAGAAACTCGACAAGGCGGTCGCTGCAGAACTTGCGCCGCTCAAACTGGATGCTGCGCGCTTCCTCACGTCCATCGGCAAACTGCCTGAGGAAAAGTGGGGCGCTAACGGCATGGACAGCGTTGAATTTCTGATCGCCACCAATCCCGGTGCGGACTTTGCCCCGCTGGCCAAGATTGCGTCAGGTGGTGAGCTTTCTCGCTTCATCCTGGCACTGAAAGTGGCTCTGGCGGAGAAGGGTGGGGCGGCTACGATCATCTTCGACGAAATTGATCGCGGCGTAGGCGGCGCGGTCGCATCCGCTATTGGTGAAAGGCTGGCACGGCTGGCCAGCGCTGAAGGGCAATTGCTGGCGGTCACACACTCTCCGCAAGTCGCCGCAAGAGGCGTTACGCACTATCTGATCGCCAAGGCTTCGAGCGGCACGGTCACCAAGACTAGCGTAGCTCTGCTTGATGAACCGGGGCGACAGGAAGAGATCGCACGGATGCTGTCCGGCGCGGAAATCACCAGCGAGGCACGGGCGCAGGCGGACCGACTGCTGGAGGGGGTTTGATGAATATTGGATTCCCGATCGACTGGGCGGCGACCGGGAGTATGGTCTCAGGAGTTGCTGCATTTGCGAGTGCAGGAGCGATCGCATTCGGCGCGTGGTTCGGTGCGAAACAGTGGAGGGAGCAAAAGCTCCTTGAGAACAAGATTGACGTGGCGCAGCGGGTAATTCGGTCTGCATACAGGTTGGAAGATAGTCTAGACTACATTCTCTCACCGGTATTAAATCAAGAAGACGTAGCTCAGTATGGGATCGAGTCTTCCGACTCCATTCCCTTTGTCGCTGACCAGGATCCAATGCTGGTAGGGACGATAATCATAGATAGACTGAGCCATTGCCAAGACGACATTATCGATTTCCGACGTGAGAGAATCGATGCAAAGCTGTTTTTTGGAATGGCAGGATGGACTGCGGCCCAAGAATTTTATGCCGTTACAATCCAGATAAGAGGTATCGGCTTCTCACTGAAGCGTGGAATTGACTGGCCAGGCGATGATGATCCAATTGGCCGTCTTTTCTCATCCAAAGACGGTGATGGATATCTCTCTGAGTCGCGAAGGAAGCTCGCCGCTCTTGAAAACGCATTTTTGCCCCTTCTTGATTGAGTTAAGCACTTTGCAATTTTCGAAACTTGATCTCTAGCCTCTGCGCGTGTTGGAAACTCCTCGTCCGAGCGAACACCAAAGAATGTGTGAGTGGAAGGTCAACTAGTGGACGTAAGCAACCTCTCGCGCCCAGTCTGGTCGTTGCTCAATGGCGAGCAGTCTCACCTCGCGATCCCAACAGGCCAAGTCCGTCGCATAGATCCTCGCTATGGTCCGTTTGCGGCAGCGAAGGATGCAAGTGCGACGTCTCAAACCGACCTCGCCGAAATTGTCCGATCCTCGCCGCACGATATCTGGTTGGTCGAGCCTGAGGAATGGCCAGCTCCACTAGGAACAAAGACCATTCGAACCGCCCCGCTGGTGCAGATGGTGGCCGAAGGCGGAGGCGAGACACGTGAACCGGACCCGTCGATTGTCCCACTCAACGACACCGACGTTTCGGGAATGACCGACCTAGCGCTCGCCACTGAGCCTGGCCCATGGGGCGAACTCACGCACAAATACGGGCAGTTTTTTGGCATCCGCGACGGAACCAAGCTTGCGGCGATGGCGGGCGAGCGTATGCGGCCTGCACCGGGCTATGTCGAAGTCAGCGGGGTCTGCACCTGGCCCGATTATCGCGGGCAGGGGATGGCGCGGCGGCTGATCGCGCATGTCATGCAAGCCCAACGAGCGCGCGGCGATACGCCCTTCCTGCATTCCTATGCCGGCAACTTTGCGGCGATTGGCCTTTATGAAAGCCTCGGCTTCAGGATAGTGCGTGAGATGGTGGTTACCGTTCTGGCTGCGGACTGAGCGCGCTTGCGAGAAAGTCCAGGATCTGCGGCCACTGATCTTCACGGGCGGCCAGGTCTGTTTCCGCTGTACCGCCGATTGTACCGAGCGATTCCTGATCCTCCGCGGTCAAACCGGTCGGCACACCGAACGCCCAATGACCTGCGTCATCATAGGTCAGCAATTGAGTGTTGGGGGCGCGAGCTACGATTGAACGAGCCATATCGCAGCCGTGCCAAATCGTATCCTGACCACCACAGACCATCAGAATGGGTGCCTCGACCCTATCCACTGGAATTTCTGCTTCCGGATACTGATCGCGGGCATCCCAGCTGGTGCGATACATTTCCGTAATCGTATCCGGCCCGCCGGTGATCCATTCATACCACGGTGGAAGAATGTACTCGACATAGGGCAGAGGCTCACCATTGGCAGACCAAGATGAGCTTGGATCGAAATCTGCCGAGTAGAAATCAAATCCCTGCCACACCACATCGCTTGGCATGGCGGCCACCACCGCTTTCACTTCCGGGTGGCGACTGGCTACGAGAAGCCCGCCTTCTGCGCCTTTCGAATGGCCGATCACACCAATGCGATCTGCATCGATATCCTCTCGAGAGGCCAGCCATGCGAGAGCGCTATCGAATGTTTCCAGAGGCACCATATCGAAAGAGCGATTGTCTTCGCGGGTTTCAAAATACCCAGGGTAGATCACGCTGTAGCCTTCAGCGGCAAGCTGACGCCCGATCTCGTTGCGGTAGTCCTTCAGGCCCCCTTCCGAACCGCCAAGCAACAACAGAGCAGGGCGCGGACCATCGCCTGAGCCGGGATAGAAATTGGCAGGCACATCGCCAAGCATAACGCGCTCACCGCCATCGCCCGGTTCAGCGACAACAATGGGTCGCGGCTCGCGATTGGAAAAGCTCCAATACCCATAGCCAACTGCCGCTATCACAATGACGAGAAAGATCGCGAGGCAACCCACGCCTATCTTAGTGCGCTTCTTCATGCCTGTCCCCTTTCTCCCTGGCCCTTTTTCCCAAACCCTTTTTCCAGATCACGGCTTGTGCAAGGAAATGCCACACAACAGGCGATGGATTGCAGCGATTCTCGATGAACGACACTACGAACCTTACTGAAGCCGATGCCGCCAATGAGCTGATGCGCCTCGCACGGCAGATCGCCAAGCATGACAAGCTGTATCACGCTGAGGATGCGCCTGAGATAACCGATCAGGAATACGATGCACTGGTCCGGCGCAATCGCGAGCTGGAAGAGGCCTTCCCGCATCTGATCCGGCCTGACAGTCCGTCGCAGAAAGTGGGCCATGAGGTCGCTGCATCGCCTCTGTCGAAAGTGACGCATGAAGTGCGCATGATGAGCCTCGACAACGGCTTCAACCGCGAGGAGGTTGCTGACTGGGTCGGGCGGATGCGGCGGTTCCTGTCACTGGCTGGAAGTGAAGCGGTGGCGATCACGGCCGAAGACAAAATTGATGGGCTGTCGTGCTCGCTGCGGTATGAGCAAGGCAAGTTGGTTCGTGCGGCGACCCGCGGGGATGGGCAGGTTGGTGAAGACGTAACCCCAAACGTGAGACATATCGCCGATATCCCTCAGCATATCGACCACCCGGATATGCCTGAAGTGTTCGAAGTGCGCGGCGAAGTTTATATGTCCAAACAAGACTTTACCGCGCTCAATGCTGCGCAACATGAAGCTGGCGACAAACTGTTTGCCAACCCGCGCAACGCAGCCGCCGGATCGCTGCGGCAAAAGGATGCCAGTGTCACCGCAAAGCGGCCTTTGAAGTTTTGGGCCTATGGCTGGGGGGCAGCCAGCGATGTACCAAAGGAAACGCAGCACGATATGATGCGGATGATCGAAGCCTGGGGCTTTCCGGTCTCTCCGTTTCTGACGCTCACCGATGGCGTCGATGCCATGATTGCCCACTATGATGAGATTGGCAGGCAACGCCCGGATCTCGGGTACGAAATAGATGGGGTCGTCTACAAGATCGATCGGCTCGATTGGCAGCAACGGTTAGGGGCCGTGGGTAAAGCTCCGCGTTGGGCACTGGCGCACAAGTTCCCTGCTGAGCGTGCCGAGACCACACTCGAAGCCATCGATATCCAGGTCGGGCGCACGGGCAAGCTTACGCCGGTTGGAAGGCTGGCTCCGGTGTTGGTGGGCGGGGTAACCGTCACCAATGTGACGCTTCATAACCGCGATGAAATCGAACGGCTTGGCGTGCGACCTGGCGACCGGATTGTGGTTCAGCGGGCGGGTGATGTGATCCCGCAAGTGGTCGAAAACCTGACGCGAGAAGTCGATCGTCCTGCATTCGAGTTTCCCGCGCTCTGTCCGGAATGCGATAGCGAAGCCGTCGCGGAAGAAGGTGAAGTGGATGTGCGGTGTACTGGCGGGCTGATCTGTCCGGCGCAGCGCACCCAGCGGCTGGAACACTTCGTCAGCCGCAAAGCGCTCGATATCGAGGGTTTCGGATCGAAAACCATCGCGCAGTTCTTTGACAAGGGTTGGCTTGAAAGCCCGGCAGACATCTACCGTCTGCGCTCACGACGTGAGGACATTCTCGCGCTTGAGGGGTGGCAGGATAAGTCTGTGGACAATCTGTTGGCGGCTGTGGAGGAAAAGCGTGAACCGGATGCGGCAAGGCTGCTGTTCGGTCTGGGCATCCGGCATGTCGGCGAGACCACTTCGCGCGACCTGATGAAGAACTTTCACGAGCTGCCGCAATTGCGCGAACTGGCCGAAAAGGCTTCGCATGGTGATGAAGAGGCGGTGCAGGACATCACTTCAATCGACGGGATTGGCGAGACTGTTGCCAGAGCGCTCGGCGACTTCTTTCACGAACCTCACAACGTCTCGGTTTGGGAAGACCTGCTCAGCGAAGTCCGCCCGCCGCGATACGTGGTCGAAACGCTCGATTCCCCCGTGGCTGGTAAGATTGTGGTGTTCACAGGCAAGCTTGAAACGATGAGCCGCGATGAAGCCAAAGCGCAGGCCGAAAGGCTTGGTGCCAAAGCATCTGGATCGGTCAGTGCGAAAACTGATCTCCTGGTGGCAGGGCCGGGAGCAGGGTCAAAGCTGAAGAAAGCCGAAGCGCTCGGGATCGAAGTGGTGGACGAGGCGGGTTGGGCCAAAATCGTGGAAGCGGCGGGGTGACATGAAGCTCGAGGACGAAATGAATGCCCGCGTGCCGGGCTTTTTCAAACAGCTGATGCGCGATCTCGAAGCCCGCCGAGAAGTGCGGCGATTTGGCAGCGGGTGGTTCTCCGGGTTCTTCGCACTGCTGCTGGCGATCAGCGGCTTGCTCATGGTGGTCGCGCTGCGCTTTCCTGATTGGTTCGCGACGCCGGAACTCGCGGTAGTGAAAGAATGGGGCGGTTTCCGCGCTGCGATTCACGTGATCTTGCTCATGAGCTATGCGCTGTCGCTGCTCAGCCTGCTGCTTCGCCCGCGCAAGGCATTGGGGTTCTTTGCACTGATGATTGGACTCAGTGCGGCCTTGATGGGCGGATCCAATGTCCAACCGGAAGAAACGCAATCGTGGGGCATATTCTTCGGGCTCGATTTCTTCGTGGTCAATCTGCTCGCGACCGGGTTCATGTTTGCACCGCTGGAGCGGTTGAAGCCGCACAATCGGGAACAGCGCCTGTTTCGCGCTGAATGGCGGGAGGATCTGTTCTATTTCCTGATCAGCTCGATGTTCGTGCAATTGCTCGGCTTTCTGGCTCTCGCGCCGTCGACCATGATCAACGACAATACGAGCAGTTGGGATGCCTTCCGGGCCGGTGTTGCGAGCCTGCCGTGGTTGGTGCAGTTCATCATCGTTCTGATCGCATCCGACGTCGCGCAATACTGGTATCATCGCTTATTTCATCAGGTGCCATTCCTCTGGGGCTTCCACGCCGTGCATCACAGCGCGAAATCCATGGATTGGCTTGCCGGCTCGCGCATGCATTTTATCGAGATCATCCTCCTGCGAGCGACGACATCTTTGCCGCTGTTCACGCTCGGCTTCAGCCCGTCCGTGATGCAGGCGTATCTGGGCTTTGTGTATGTCTGGTCGTCTCTGCTGCACGCCAATGTGGGCGGCAATCTCAACCGGCTGGGCCACTGGATCGCCACGCCGCGTTTCCATCACTGGCATCACGGACTGGAGGACGAGGCATTTGACGTGAACTTCGCGATCCATTTCCCGTGGATCGACAAGCTGTTCGGCACCTTTCACCTGCCTAAAGATCGCTGGCCCAAGAATTATGGTATCCCCGAAGACGTCCCTCGCGGTTATTTCGGGCAGTTCCTGTATCCGTGGACGCGGACGGGGAAGAAGACGACTGATGACGCTTGAAGAACTTCGTCCGCAGACCAAACGGATCGCTTCACTGTTGCGGGATCGCGGAGAGAAAGTGGCAGTCGCGGATGGAGCAACCGGCGGGCTGATCGCAGCAAGTCTTTTGACGGTCCCTGGCGCGCTTGAGTTCTTTGTGGGCGGAGGGATCGTTTATTCTTTCAGAGCGCGGGACGTCCTGTTCGATTTACCGCGAGACGCTTACAAAGGGATGCGCGGAGCGAGCGAAGAATATGCATTGCTTCAGGCACGAGCAATCCGCGACAATTTCGGCGCGGAATGGGGCATTGCTGAAAGCGGTTCTGTGGGCGGATCGAGCCATCCTTCGGGTGCACCAGCGGGCCGAAGTGTCGCAGCGTTAGTCGGTCCCAATGGGTTTGAAACCGCCGCAATGATCGAAACCGAAAGTGATGATCGGATCGCGAATATGTGGGCATTCACCCACAACGCGCTGACGCTGCTCGAAACCACTCTTCAAAAATAATTTCGGAAAATTTTCGAGGTCTGTCGAATCCGGCTTGCGCCTTTCGTCTTTAGGTCAGAGCTTCGCCGCAATGGCGCGGCCGATCACGGAGAATGAACATGCAATACATGCTGATGATCAATGAAGATGAAAGCATCTATGAAGGCGATGCTGGCGCCAAACTAATGGAAGAGACACTGGCAGGTCACATGGCGCTCGCCCAGAAGCTGACCGAGAAGGGTGTTTCATTCAGCGGAGAACGTTTGAAACCGGGTGCGACGGCTACGACGATCAAATGGGATCACGGCACAAGCACGCTTCATGATGGACCGTTCGCGGAAACGCATGAGGAGTTGGGCGGATTCTACATCATCGACGTTGCAAGCCTCGATGAAGCGCTGGAATGGGCGAAGATGCTTCCCATTCCCGGTAGAGGCGCTGTCGAAGTTCGCCCAGTTTGGCCGATGGGCGAGTGAAACAGCCGGCCAATACTGCGGTTGAGATTGCGAATGTGCGGCCACGAGTGCTTGCCGCTCTGGCTGCACATTTGCGCGATCTTGACGCGGCGGAAGATGCCTTTGCGGAAGCTTCGGCTTCGTGCATCGCTCTGGACGATCCTCCTGAGAACATCGCAGCTTGGCTGCTGACGGTAGCAAAACGCAAGGCGATTGACGCAATACGACGAAATCAGGCGGAGGCGCGGGCGGCCCAAGGCGCAGCGATGGTGAGCGATATGGCAGAGATCATCCAACTTCCCGAAGCGATACCCGACGAACGGCTCAGGTTGATCTTCATCTGTTGCCATCCTTCGCTTGCGCCTGAGGCTCGCGCGGCTCTCGCGATGAAAGTGATATGCGGTTTGCCGGTGAGTGCGATTGCACGGGTTTTCGTGACTAGCGAAGCCACAATGTACCAGCGGATCGTGCGGGCCAAATCCAAGGTGCGCGAAGCGAAGATCGATTTCGATCTGCCCCCAAGGCGGCTCTGGGGTGAAAGGCTGGATGCGGTGCTGCTGACTTTGGAGCTGGCCTATACCGTCGCCTATCAGGATGCTGGTGGCGAGCTGGATAGCGAACTTTCCGGTGAAATCGCTCGGCTTGCGCAAATGGTAGCCGAGCTGTTGCCGGAAGAGCCGGAAGCCTTGGGGCTTGCAGCGCTTGTTGCCTTGGCGCGGTCACGCGAGGCCGCCCGGATCGACGAAGAAGGCGCTATGGTTCCCTTGTCTCAGCAAGATATCACCCTGTGGGACAATGCGATGATTGATCAGGCGCGCCAATGGCTTGATCAGGCGGCCAGCTTTGGCCGAACGGGACCGTATCAGATCATGGCCGCCATACAGTTGACCCATGCTCGACGTGCTTTTGATGGTGCAACCGATTGGCAGTCGATCCTGAAACTCTACGATGCACTTTTAATCATCCGGCCCGGTGCGATGATTGCACTCAATCGAGCGGTGGCATCGGCTCAGGTCGAGGGGCCGGAAGCTGCTTTGAAGCTGTTGGATGCGCTGCCCAGCGAAAGGCTGGAATCGGCGCGGCCCTATCATGCAGCGCGTGCGGAGATCCTCACTCAGGCTGGAGACAGGGAAGGGGCGCGAGCTTCGTTGAAGGCCGCGCTTGTGCTTGACCCACCGCAAGCGGAACGAATGCATTTGGAGCGCAAGCTCAGCGCCCTTTAGCGCCCTTTAGCGCACTTTAGCGCTCTTCAGGTTTCGGAACCCACTGCATCACACCGCCGGGCAAGGGAGTCCAAAGCCCTGTCTTGATACCGGCTTGGGCGAGCCTGTCGCTGGTCCATTGGTTGCAAGTGTTGCCCAGGTGATATGTGCCGATGGCATCATAGAAGACGTCGTGAGAGGAATAACCGCCATAGGTCTGACGATCTTCGGGCGGGATGAGGTCTTTTGTGATCTCTCCCACAAGTCTGCGATATTCGTCGGTCCGGATGCGCAATTCACGAAAATCTTCAGCCGGAGCTGGGCGAACATAGTAAGCGGCATGGAGCAGTCCGTCACCGCCGGTCAAAGCGCCCAGTGCTGTGATCGGATTGAGATCTGACCAGGTTGGAGTTTCAAGAAAGAACGTACGCTCTCCCCAACTCACTCCGACATGCGTATAATCGCGCAAAGGATCTTCGATGTCTTTTAGCGGAAAATGGGTACGCCAATCGACCGTTTCCGTTGCGATCGGCATTATGATTTCTGTGTGAATACCGTTGTGGCCGACCAGGATCGTTACGCCTGTATCTGCTTCGGTCCAATCGCTATTGCGCGGGACAGCCGCGCCGATCCAGGCAGATAGGAAAAACAAAAAAGTCGCACCGAGGAGCGTCAGTCCAAATCCACGCGCAATTCTGAGCAAGTTACCGACCATTCCGGCGTCGCTTGAACCACAGAACCATCCAATCGCCTTTCTGGAGTTTGTTGATCGGACGGAAGCCTGCGCGGCGATAGGCACGGCGCACTTTTTCTTCTTGTTCGCCAGCAAGCAAGCCGGACAGAACAAGGCTGCCGCCCGGCTCGACCGCCTCTGCGAAGTCATCCGCAAGCTCAATCAATGGACCTGCAAGGATATTGGCAATCAGCAGATCATAGGGGCTGCGCATTGCGATCAGCGGATCGTCCATGCCATCGGCAATCACGATCGTCATGGCACCGGGACGCGATCCAAGACGGACATCATTGAGTGCGGCGTTGTCTTCGATGACAGGCGCGCAGACAGGATCGATGTCGGTGGCCGTCACACGGGCTTTCGGCCACAGGGCAAGAGCAGCAAAGCCAAGCAATCCGGTGCCTGTTCCGATATCCGCAACATTGCGTGCTGCCACTCCGTTGCGCTTCAATTGGGCGAGGATTTCAAGGCATCCAGCGGTGGTTTGATGCTGGCCCGTGCCAAAGGCCAATGCGGCCGGAATCACAAAATTGATGGCTTCCGGATCGGGATCGTTGCCAGGCGTCCGCACAAGAAATGGTCCAGCCTTTATAGGCTGAGCGCCTTGCTGACTGAGCGAAACCCAGTCTTCATCGCCAAGTTCTTCGAAAGTGATCTGAGGCGCGTCGCCCGTGAACAGGTTGGCGAGTGCACTGATCTCAGCTTCGTCCGGTTCGCGGGGGTACCAGCCTTCCAGAACCCAATCGTCGGGCTGATCCTCTGCCAGTTCGCGCCCGGCGATGACCAGTTCGTGATCCCACTCTTCGATCTCATCATGCGCCAGCAGCGCTGCCTGTACGATTGGCTTGGGAGCATGCGCCGTGAGTTTCCAACTGGTCACGCTCATTGATCGCCGCCCGCTTCGCGTTCGAGGCGGGCATCGAGGTCACGGTGCTTTCCGGCAGCGTATTCCGAACAGGTGACCCCGCCTTCGAAAGAGCCTGTCTTGGCGCGCTGGATCATCTTGCTGTGCGATGGGTGAGGGGTGAGCAAAATGTCGCATTTCAAATTCTTGATGCGGTCTAACCCGGCGCGGTATGCTTCGAGATATTCAGGATGATCGGAGAATTTGTAGTCATCACGGCTCACAGGCGAGAGGCTGTCGGCGTAGATGATGGTTTTGCAGACATCGCCTTCGCAGCTTTCCCACTGCCAGCTGAGTGCGCCAGGCGTGTGGCCGGGTGTGGCGATGGGAGTGAACGTTCTGCCGCCTTGAACAATCAGCGTTTCGGGTGTGATCGTGATAACATTTGTGACCGGCTTCATCGGTCCATGCATTCCATGTTGCGGGTCTTGCGGACTGTCCTTGCCCGTCTTTAGCACTTCCGCCGCGATTGGCGTGGCGAGCACGGGCGCGCCCGAAATGAGCTGTACAAGCGACATGCCGCCCACATGATCGAAGTGCTCATGGGTGTAGAGGATCAGGCCGATACGGTTCTTTGCGATGCCCATTTTGTCGATGTTTCTCATCGCTTCGACAGCGCCGTTTTCAGTGCCGGTATCCAGCAGAACAAACCCGTTTGTGGTTCGCACAAGCAGCACTGTGATCCCGCAGGTGCCGACATAATATACATCGCCGAAGATCTGGAATGGCGGAGCAGGCTTGTCCCAATCGTCCCACGGTTTGCATTGCTCCGCCCATTCCTGAGGGGTCGCGGTTGGCTTGAACTCAGGAACATCCGAAAAGACTGCCGGTGCCGGCGGGCGTTCGGGTTGAGCGGCAAGACCACTTGAAGCGAGTGCCATCGCCAGAAGATTAGCGAACATAGCTTGCTCCATTCGCGTCGATCACTGCGCCAGCCATGCTGGGCGGGGCATCGAGTGCGCAGAATGTGATAATGCGTGCGATCTCTTCAGGCTCGGCAACGCGGCCCAGCGGAATGTCGGCCAACAATCCCGCGCCGCCGCGACTGTCGAGATAGTCACCTGCCATGGCGGTGTCGGTAAAGCCCGGCGTGATCGCGTAGCTCAGGATCCCTTCGCTGGCGTAGGCTCGTGCGATGGTTTTGTGCATGGCTACCATGCCGCCTTTGGCTGCCGCATAGTGCCAATGTGCCGGGGAATCACCGCGATAGGCTGCGCGACTGGCGACATGCACCAGCCGTCCACCCGTTCCCCGTGATTGCCAATGACGGATGGCGAATCGGCTGAGCTGTGCTGCTGCGGTCAGGTTGATCCGCAAAGTGTCTTCCCACGCATCAAGCCACTCAATGTCGGATCGATCGAGGCGGCTGGCTTCGAACAATCCAGCATTGTTGACGACAGCGTCGATTTTCCCGTCGCTCCGGGACAGCGCTTCTTCCCACAATTCCTGTGCGGAAAGGGGATTGCTGAAGTCGGCGACGATCGTTTCTGGGTCAGATGCCCGCGTTGCATGCCCGATCACAGTAACGCCGCGTTCGGCCAGCGCACTGCGTGCGGCAGCCCCGATTCCCCTGCTGGATCCGGTGACAAGAATGGTGCTCATGCATTGCCCTATCCAAAACTTTGCAACCCCCTGTCCAGAACTTTGCAAGGAAACACAGGCGCTCGCGGCTTGCCTCAGGCGCGCTGTGCGCTAAGTGAGACACAGAAATACACGTTCGGATGGGATATCCATGAGCCAAAGACCGCTTTCGCCGCACCTCCAGATATGGCGCTGGGGGCCGCACATGTTCGTATCGATTCTGCACCGGGCCACCGGTGACGGGATGGCTCTTGTTGGTTTGGCGGTGCTGGTCTGGTGGCTGGGCGCTCTTGCCAGCGGTCCAGAAGCTTACGCGACTTTCACCGAGTGGATGACATCGCCGATTGGCTATGTGGTTCTGGTCGGACTGCCATGGGCGTTTTTCACGCACATGATGAGCGGCCTGCGTCACTTCGTGCTGGATATCGGTGCGGGGTATGAACTGGATACCAACAAGATGTGGTCGATAGCCTCTCCAATAATCGCAGTGCTGCTGACCGGTGCGTTCTGGATGTTGATCCTTTTCCCGAAAGGAGCGCTGGCGTAATGGGTAACGGCACTTCTATCGGGCGCGTACGCGGGCTTGGCTCGGCTCAGGAAGGCGCGCATCATTGGCTGGTGCAGCGCTTCACGGCGATTGGAAACCTCGTATTGATGAGCTGGCTGTTGGGCAGCTTCGTCATGCTTGGCGATCTCAGCTATTCCACCGTCAGCGCCTGGATTGCTCAGCCGATCCCGGCGACAGCGATGATCCTGCTGGTCGTCAGTCTGTTCTGGCACGCCCGGATGGGGCTTCAGGTTCTGATCGAGGACTACATCCACGATGGCGGATCGAAATTCGCGCTGCTCGCAGCGCTTAACCTTGCAGTTATCGGCGGCGGTGCTTTCGCGATTTTCAGCGTTGCACGCCTTGCCTTTGGAGTTTCCGCGTAATGGCCAGTGCACCTGCCAATGATGGTGGTCCCGAATTGAAGGGCGCCTACAAGATTATCGACCACACTTATGATGTTGTGGTTGTGGGAGCCGGTGGCTCTGGCCTGCGGGCAACGATGGGCGCTGCCGAAGCGGGTCTGCGCACCGCCAATATCTCGAAAGTCTTCCCGACCCGCTCCCACACTGTGGCGGCACAAGGCGGGATTGCGGCGAGCCTTGGCAACAACACGCCCGATCACTGGACCTGGCACATGTACGACACCGTGAAGGGGTCAGACTGGCTGGGTGATCAGGACGCGATCGAATACCTGGCGCGCGAAGCTCCGCAAGCTGTCTATGAATTGGAGCATGCTGGCGTTCCGTTTTCTCGCAACGAAGACGGCACGATCTATCAGCGCCCGTTTGGTGGCCACATGCAGAATATGGGCGCAGGCCCACCCGTCCAGCGAACCTGCGCGGCGGCAGACCGCACCGGTCACGCCATGCTCCATGCGCTGTACCAGCAGAGCCTGAAATACGATGCCGATTTCTTCATCGAGTATTTTGCGCTTGATCTGATCATGGCGGATGTAGACGGCGTAAAGAAATGCGTCGGCGTGATGGCGATGTGCCTTGATGACGGGACAATCCACCGCTTCCGTGCACAGTCTGTGGTTCTGGCGACGGGCGGCTATGGTCGCTGCTATTACACGGCCACTTCCGCACATACATGCACCGGCGATGGCGGCGGCATGGTGCTGCGCGCTGGCCTGCCCTTGCAGGACATGGAGTTCGTGCAGTTCCACCCAACCGGCATTTACGGCGCGGGCGTGCTCATTACCGAGGGCGCGCGCGGTGAGGGCGGATACCTGACGAACAGCGAAGGCGAACGCTTTATGGAGCGTTATGCTCCGAGTGCGAAGGATCTCGCTTCACGCGATGTCGTCAGCCGCTCAATGGCGCTCGAAATGCGCGAAGGGCGCGGCGTTGGTGAAGATGGTGATCATATTCATCTGCACCTCGATCACATTGATCCCAAAGTGTTGGCTGAGCGTCTGCCGGGTATCACTGAGAGCGGCAAGATTTTCGCCGGTGTCGATCTGACTCGCGAAGCTCTGCCTGTGACGCCAACGGTCCATTACAATATGGGCGGTATCCAGTGTAATTATCACGGACAGGTCGTGACGGTTGGACCGGACGGCGATCCAGACACGATCGTTCCGGGTCTTTATGCCGTGGGTGAAGCGGCTTGTGTATCGGTACACGGCGCGAACCGTCTCGGTTCAAACTCGCTGATCGATCTCGTGGTGTTCGGCCGCGCAACCGGCTTGCACCTCAAAGAGAATGTGACGGCAGGGGCGAGCCAGCCAGAGCTGCCAACCGACAGCGCGGATTTCGCGCTGACTCGGCTCGATCACTTCCGCTATGCCGAGGGTGGATCTCCAACAGCGGCGATCCGTGCAGACATGCAGAAAGCGATGCAGAAACACTGCGCGGTGTTCCGTGATCAGGCGCTGATGGACGAAGGCGTGCAAAAGCTTGCTGACCAGAACAAGCGGATGGAAGACATCCACGTCACTGACAAGTCGCTGATCTGGAACAGCGATCTGATCGAAACCCTCGAACTCGACAATCTGATGGCTCAGGCCAATGTCACCATGGCGTCAGCCGCGAACCGCAAGGAAAGCCGCGGCGCGCACGCGCATGAGGACTTCCCTGATCGCGATGACAAGGAATGGATGAAGCACACTGTCGCCTGGTTCGATGGCTGGGGCGGTCGCGGATCGAACATCCGCATCGATTACCGTCCTGTCCACGAATACACGCTGACGGAAGATGCAGAGTATATCGAGCCTAAAGCGCGGGTCTATTGATCCGCGCTCAAGCTTGCGTGGTCGCACTGCCCAATTAGTCCTCGAATGGGCCGTAGGCGTAGTCACATCGACCGAAGCGATCTCTGAAATCGTCGTCGATTTCGGTGTCAGAGTTCAACGCATTGTTCACGGCTAACCCGATCTCAAGATCAACACGCTGAGCAATAATGCGCTCAGTCATGGCTCGCGTCGCAATATCCACGCCCGGGCCAGTTTCGTCCAGCGTCTGCGAAAAATTGCTCGGCTCATAGGTTGAGTGGCGAATGCAATAAGGATCGGATTCACGGTCGATTAGGCTTTTGTGGAGGCCGGAAAAACTTGTGGTGACATCAGATTTGATCCCCGCTAGCCCGCAGGATGGAGGCGTCTTGCCCAACTCGCCTGTGTGCGAGCCGGAGTTCAGTTGCACGTCGATGCGTATCCGCCCCTCAACATCATCGCCTTCTGCACCAAGGATCATCGTAACCGGCACGCTGATTTCTTGATCGGCAAGCGTCAGCAGCCCGGCATCGGACAGATCATTGGGAGTGCAGGTCTGATTGGATGGATTCAGCGGATCAATGAAAACATCTGCGACTTCGCCTTCGATCGTGCATTCAAAGCTGATGCCTTGTTCCGCTTGATCCTCAGAAAAGGCGCAGCTTGTTTCTACATCCTGCGGCTCTTCTGCTTCATCGGCAGTGTCTTGCTCGCTGGTTGGCGCTTCGCAAGCGGCCGTTCCAAAAAGCAGGAAAGCGAGCGCCGTCGTCATCATCAGGCGCGAAGTTGGTATAAGTTCAATCCGACGCATCGATCGTTCCTCCCTTTTTGGCTCCGCCAGTTTCAAGCTCTGACGGTGACCTTGGAGAGAGGTTACCGGCAATCTCATGGGTGGAATTGTAACAATTCGCCGCCGCGAATCTTTGTCGTTTTGCTACAAGCCGTTTGCTTTAGGCTCTTGACGGCATCCCAAAAGGGACGGCAGCGTAGCTTTCGATGTTTAAGCGAGCGCTCTTTTGTTGTGGCTTGGCCGCCATTCTTGCCAGCCCAGTCCCTGCGGAGGATGCGGTTCCTTCGCTCAATCCCAACCAGCCTCCACCGCATACCAAGCCGTTTCCCAATCTTGCGACCGGCGATAACCGCGAGGAAGCAC
>JBCBHD010000031.1:0-16021 GCA_038526115.1 Pseudomonadota bacterium
AAACCTTCGCGCCCTTTATCTGATCACGCGGATCAAGCTGGACCTGAACCGAGCCTTCGCCATCAGGTTTGGTGAAGCTGGACTTCGGTGTTTGCAGGTTCATAGTTTCGATCCCTCGGTTTTCATTCGGCCACGAAGACGCCTTCGAGGCGGTCTTCGAGCTCGTCATTGGCTTCGCGCAAAGCGGCGAGTGTCGCGTCGTCCGGTTCCCACAATTCGCGGTCACACGCTTCAAGCAGGCGACCGGCTACACGGGCAGAGCTTTTCGGATTCAATTCGGCGAGCCGCGCGCGCATGGCGTCGTCCAGCACGAATGTTTCCGAGATTTTCTGATAGACCCATGGGTCCACCTGGCCGGTGGTTGCCGACCAGCCGAGCGTGTTGGTCACATGCATTTCGATGTGGCGGACCCCTTCGAAACCGTGATCCAGCATGCCTTCAAACCATTTGGGGTTCAGTGTGCGGGTGCGGGTTTCCAGATCGACCTGTTCGGAGAGTGTGCGAACCTTGGTTTTGCCTCGCGTCGCATCGAGAATGTAGACTGGGGCATCCTCGCCCTTGGCCTTGGCCACGGAACGGCTAACGCCGCCAAGTCCGTCGACATATTGATCGACATCATTGATGCCGAGCTCGACGCTTTCGAGGTTCTGATAGGTGAAATCGACATCGCCCAGTGCGCTTTGCAGCAGTTCGCGCTGCTGGACCGGTGTACCTTTGACACCGTAGGCAAAGCCCTTGTTCACTTCGAATGCATTGGCCAGTTCGTCCGGATCGGCCCAGACACCGCCTTCGATCATTTGATTGACGTTCGCGCCATACGCGCCTTCAGCGTTGGAAAAGACCCTCAGTGCCGCTGTTTCCAAGTCGCAGCCGTGTTTGGCCTGATGGGCGAGGCTGTGTTTGCGGACGAAGTTGGCTTCCGGCGCTTCATCAGCCTGGCTGGCGAGCAGCGCGGCTTCGGCCAGCATCCTTGTTTGAAGAGGCAAAAGATCGCGGAAAATGCCAGATAGCGTCATCACAACGTCAATCCGTGGTCGGCCGAGCTCTTCCACCGGAATCAGTTCCGCCCCGCACAAGCGGCCATATCCATCGCGCCGCGGTCGAGCACCGAGCAGCGTCATCGCCTGTGCGATCTGGACGCCTTCGGTCTTCATATTGTCGGTGCCCCACAGCACCATCGCGATGCTTTCCGGGAAGGGCTCACCGTTTTCTACATGCCTCGCTATCAGCCTTTCGGCCTGATCAGTGCCCTGCATACAAGCGTAGGCACTGGGGATGCGGAAGGGATCAAACCCGTGAATGTTGCGGCCGGTCGGCAGAACATCGGGATTGGCGACGATATCGCCTCCGGGCGCAGGCTGCACATAGCCGCCATCCAGAGCGTGAATAAGCGAGCCCAGCTCATCGCTGGCGTCTAGTTTCTCGCCCAGCGCTTCGCGATCAGGCGAGTCTTCGCCGCCCGCTTCGATCATGGCATCAAGCATATCTTCGCGCTGTTCGCCCGCAGGATTGCGGCCCAGAACATGCAGCCCGTGGGGGATCAGCGTCGCTTCGAGTTCGTAAAGCCGACCGGCAAGCTCGCCAATTTCGCCGCACTCGATATCCAGCGTATCGCATTGGTCGGCAATCAGCTCGGCGAGGTCTGCGAGTTCAGCCTTGCCGTCATCATCGTCAGGCGTCATGCGCCACCGCTCGACGCTGGCCTTTAGCTCCGCGAGATCCTTGTAGAGCCCGGCCTGTGCGAGCGGCGGGGTCATATAGCTGACCAGTGTGGCTGCAGAGCGGCGTTTTGCCAGCATCCCTTCAGACGGGTTGTTGGCGGCATAAAGGTAATAGTTGGGCAGGTCGCCAATCAGCCTTTCAGGCCAGCATTCGCCCGACATGCCAACTTGCTTGCCAGGCATGAATTCCAGAGCGCCGTGCGTTCCGAAATGCAGGACGGAATGTGCGCCGAAATCCTCGCGGATCCAGCGATAGAAGGCGCTGAAAGCGTGGGTCGGTGCAAAGTTGCCTTCGAACAGCAACCGCATGGGATCGCCTTCATAACCAAAGGCGGGCTGGACGCCGACAAAGACATTCCCGAACTCAGCGCCGAGCACCTGAATGTGCGATCCGTCGCTTTGCGCTTTGCCCGGAGCAGGACCCCATTGCGCTTCGATTTCCGCAAGGTGGGGTTCGCGGCGGACATGTTCGTCTGCTGGAATGCGCGCCGCGACATTGGCATCTGCGCCGAACCGATCCGAATTGCCGGCAAGGATGGCATCGCGCAGCGCGTCGACGCTGTCCGGCAGATCGACGGCATAGCCTTCATCCGAAAGCCGCTGAAGCGTCGCATAGAGCGACTCATACACCGCCAGAAACGCAGCCGTCCCTGTCGCACCGGCATTGGGAGGAAAGTTGAACAAGACCACAGCGAGTTTGCGTTCCGCCCGGTCAGCCCGCCGAAGCGCGATCATTTTTGCAACGCGTGCCGCAAGCGCGTTCGCACGTTCGGTGTCGCAGGCCATTTTGTTGACCACTCCCGGAACGCTGGATGACCGGCCACCAAACACACTTGGGGCAATCGAGCCATCGAGTTCGGGCAAGGCGACCATCATCGTCGCTTCAAGCGGCAGCAGACCCTGAGGGCGCTCACGCCATTCCTCAATGGTCTGAAACTCAATTGCGTGCGCAGCCAGATACGGAACGTCGAGATCGCCGAGAACTTCGCGTGCGGCTTCGCTGTCGTTGTAGGCCGGTCCACCAACCAGTGAGAACCCTGTAAGGTTCACGATGGCATCGACTGTCGGCTTCCCGCGCTCAACAAAGAACTTCTCGATGGCCGGGCGGGCATCCAGACCGCTGGCAAACACCGGAACGACTTTCATGCCTGCGGCTTCGAATGCCGCGATTGCGCCATCGTAATGGCCGGCGTCACGTCCAAGCAGGTATGATCGCAGTAGGATCAGTCCGACTGTGCCGTTCTTACCGCCGCCATCCTTTTTCGACGCCTTTGGAAGCAGCCGCGCAGTTTCCGAAACGCGCTGTTTCGCGCCCGGATGATAAACCCCGGTTTCCGGATATTCGATCGGCGCTTCCGCGTGTGTCTCGCCGCGCCGTCCTTCGCGCTCACCGGCTGCGTAACGATCGATCAGGGCGCGGACCATCGCCACCACATTCTCATCGGACCCAGCGAGCCAGTATTGCAGGGTCAGGAAGTAGGCGCGCACATCCTGCGCGGTGCCAGGAATGAACTTCAGGATCTTGGGCAGGCGGCGCAGCATCTTCATCTGGCCTGCGCCTGAGCTTGCGCCCTGTTTCTTCGACCCGCGCAGCTTCTTGAGCAGCGCCAGCGGGCCTTTGGCTGGCGCGTCCATGCGATAGCCGCCCATACGGGTCATCTTGACCACTTCACCAGCCGACATCAGGCAGACCATTGCATCGCAATCTTCACGCCGGGCTTCGATGGCGGGCATGATGGCGCGGACGTGATCGTCCAGAAACAGCATCGTCGCGATCACGATGTCAGCTTCGGCGATGGCGGCTTTGGCATCTTCTAGCGCGTGATCGTCACGATCCCAATCAGAGGCTGCGTGGAGCGTGAGTGTGATATTGTCGTGGCTTAGCGTTTCATCGGCACGTTCGACGGCGCCTTTCAGGTGATTGTCGAGCGTGACAATCGCCACTCGCACCGGAGCGTTTCCGGACGTGGCGCTTGGGGTGTCCACGCTACCGTGCATAATGCGCCTTGGCGTCGTAGAGCGTATCGAGGTCGATCTGTGCGCGGCCCTGATTTTCGGCAAATGCTTCGGTGTTGCGCCGCGCTTTGCCACGGACAAAGAACGGAATCTTCTTCAGTTCGCGCTCTGCTTCGGCAGTCCACATTGCCCCATCGTGAGCGGTGACCATCGGTTCTTGTTCGGCTGGCTCTTCCGATACGGCTGGCGCGGCTTTGGGTGAGTGAGCCGCGTGATGCGATGGGCCGGCTTCGTCCGAAAACTCGAAATCCTCACGGAACATAGTGAGCAAGTGCTCTTCAAGGCCCATCACCAGTGGATGGACCCAGGTATCGAAGATCACATTCGCGCCTTCGAAGCCCATTTGGGGGCTGTGTCTTGCGGGAAAGTCCTGAACATGCACAGGCGACGAAATTACGGCGCAGGCCAGCCCCAAGCGCTTAGCGATATGGCGCTCCATCTGTGTGCCAAGCACCAGCTCGGGGGCGGCAGCGGCGATGGCTTCTTCGACTGCGAGATGATCGTCGGTAATCAGTGGCTCGACGCCGTAAAGCTTGGCCGCCTCGCGGATTTCACGAGCGAATTCACGGTTGTAGCAACCGAGTCCGCAGACCTCGAAGCCAAGCTCGTCTTGCGCGATCCGGGCCGCTGCGACGGCATGTGTGGCGTCGCCGAAGATGAACACCCGTTTCCCGGTGAGATAAGTCGAATCGACCGATCGGCTCCACCAGGGCATTCTGGATTGGTTGTCGCCGAGGGCGGGCGTGGGATCTGCACCCGCCAGCTCGGCGACGTCGGCAATGAAAGAGCGCGTAGCCCCCACGCCGATAGGGATTGTGCGGGTGGTCGGCTGCTTGAACGTGCGTTCAAGCCAGCGAGCCGCTTCATCCGCAATCTCGGGATATAAAACGATGTTGAAATCGGCTGCGCCGATGCGCGTGATGTCCGATGGGGTCGCATTAAGAGGAGCGACCAGATTGATTTCGACGTCCAGCGCATCGAGGATCTTTGTGATCTCCACCAGATCATCGCGGTGACGGAAACCGAGCGCGGTCGGGCCAAGGATATTGGCGCGCGCTTTTCTGCCTTCTCGCTGTGTTCGAACGAAGTCCTTGTCCGCCAGATGCCGCACGATCTGGTAAAAAGTTTCGGAAGCGCCCCAGTTTTCCTTGCGCTGGTAGCTGGGCAGTTCGAGCGGAATGGCCGGGCAGGGCAGATCCATGGCCTCGGTCAGGCCGCCGGGATCATCCTGGATGAGCTCCGCCGTGCACGATGCGCCTACGATCATGGCTTGCGGATTGAACCGCTCGGCTGCCTCTGTTGCAGCGTCCTGAAACAGCTGCGCTGTGTCCTTGCCCAGATCGCGGGCTTCGAAAGTGGTGTAAGTGACTGGCGGGCGTTTGCCGCGCCGCTCGATCATGGTGAAGAGCAGATCGGCATAGGTATCGCCCTGCGGAGCGTGCAGCACATAGTGCAGCTTCTCCATCGCCGTCGCGATCCGCATGGCCCCAACATGAGGCGGTCCTTCATAGGTCCAGACAGACAACTGCATCGCCTATACCTCCAGCACGTCACGACGCCGCAGCGGACGTGCAAAGAGTTCAGCGAGATCTCCGGCCTGGTCGAAGCCGTGAATCGGTGAGAAGACGAGTTCGATCGCCCATTTGGTGCTGAAGCCTTCCGCTTCGAGCGGGTTGGCGAGGCCGAGGCCGCAGACCGTCAGATCCGGTCGATCGGCCCGAACGCGATCGAGCTGGCGATCCACATGCTGGCCTTCGCTGATCCGCGCAGATGGGGGGATCAGATCGAGTTCTTGAGCGCAATGGGCGCGATGCAGATAGGGCGTGCCGACTTCGACAGGCACCATATCAAGCTCAGTCGCAAGGAAACGAGCCAGTGGTATTTCCAGCTGTGAGTCCGGCAAAAAGCTGATCCGTTTGCCTGCCAGCGCCCCGCGCGCATGTTCGATCGCACGTTTGGCGCGCTCACGCCCTGGCGCGACGACCTTGGCGAATTGCACATCCTCGACGCCAAACGCGTCGGCCGCGGCTCTCAGCCACGCGGTTGTACCTTCGGCACCGAATGGAAACAGAGCATCAAGTCTTTGCGCTCCGCGCCCGTCGAGCGCCATCGCTGTGTCAGACAGGAAAGGCTGGGCAAGAAGGTAACGAGTGTTCGGTCCTACAGCTGGCAAGTCCCGGGCATTGCGTGCTGGCAAGACGCCAACATTCTCGATGCCGAGTTGATTGAACAGGCGCAGGAACTGGTCTTCAACGATATCGGGAAGGGCGCCGACAATCAGGAGTTCTTTCGGAGCATCCTCAGCGCTTGCGGGCATTTCCGGCACAAGCGCAGCCAGACAGGCATCTTCGCCCTGCGTGAAAGTCGTCTCAATCCCGCTGCCTGAATAGTTCAGGATGCGCACATCAGGCATGTGACGAGCGCCGAGACGCTCAGCGGCTTTGGCCAGATCAAGTTTGATGACTTCTGACGGGCAAGACCCGACAAGGAACAGCGTCTTGATATCCGGACGGCGGGTCAGCAACCGGTCAACAACGCGATCAAGCTCATCCTGCGCATCCACCATTCCGGCGAGATCGCGCTCTTCCATGATCGCAGTTGCGAACCGAGGCTCGGCAAAGATCATTACACCCGCTGCCGATTGCAGCAGATGCGCGCAAGTGCGCGAGCCGACCACGAGGAAGAACGCATCCTGCATCTTGCGATGCAACCATACGATGCCGGTGAGTCCGCAGAAAACTTCGCGCTGACCGCGTTCCCGCAGCACAGGCCGCTGCTCGTCGGTTACAGGCTTCGTGCAGCCGGGAAGGGTGGTCGCGACGTTCATGCCGCCACCGTTTGAGATTGGGCAACGGGAGCCGGACCGCCGCGTTCAGCTGAATCCAACCGTGCCTGGCGAAGCTTCCAGAGGAATTGCGCGGCATTGATCACGTATGCGCCATAGGCAGCAAGGGCCACCAACATGCGCTGATCTGTCGTTCCGATCCCGCCGAGCAGCATCACGAGATAGATCGTGTGCAGCGCGAGAACGAGCATCGAGAAAACGTCTTCCCAGAAAAAGGCCGGGGCAAACAGCCATTTGCCGAAGACAACTTTCTCCCAGATCGAGCCGGTGATCATGATCGTGTAAAGCACCAGAGTCTTGATCACGATCGAGACATCGGCCGCGAACGCACCTTCACCGGTACCAAGAGTTCGGAGAACGAGGCCGAGACTTATCAGGAAGACAAGAAACTGAACGGGCGCAAGGATCCCCTGGACCACGGTCCAGACCGACTCGTCACGGCGCTGGCGCTCATCTGCCGAATAGAGCGCTTTCCTGATCCCCTGAGTGTCGACTGCCTGCGCTGTTAATGCCGCAGGCCCGACCGGGGATGCATGATCCTTCGGTGCCATTGCCTTGCGATTGGCCTTTCCTATCAGACTCGATCTTTAGGACTTCGTTGTTCCAAGTGTCAACTAAAATGGACGCTCAACAAACTTGACACTTTTTTCTGTGATCATCAGCTTGTTTGCGCATTCAGTGATTTAGGCGTACAGAGCGGATGCCAGTCAGGGCTGAGTCGAAACGGGCCTCTTTGGGAAACTGGCAACGACGCGATCCGCGCCGCATCCGGCCTGGTAACAGTCCGGCAGGATGGGAGGGTCAATCATGGCTCCGGTAGATAAGGTAGGGGTACTCGGTGCAAGCTCAGCAGCTTGGCGAAAAGTCATCGCCAATCCACTGAAGCGTCGAAAGCGTGCGTCGGAATTGCATGACCCCGATGAGAACGGCGAATTGTCGAGCGAATCGATCAACGCCATAATCGAAGGGGAAATCCTTCCCAGACTTTTGATGGCTCATTCCACGACCGGTTCCGGGCCAGACAGGGAGGACGAAACCGAAATCCACCCAAGCGATGCGCGCCGCTTTGCCTCGCTGCCCTTAACCCATGAAGCCACAAGCCTGCTTGAAGAAGTCGATGGCTTTTTGGAAAAAGGCGTCAGTGTTGATGCCATCTGTCTTGATCTGCTCGCCCCCGCAGCGCGTCGATTGGGAGAAATGTGGGAAGAAGATACCTGCGACTTCGTCGATGTAACGATGGGCCTTTGGCGCTTGCAGGAAGTGATGCGCGAAGTTGCCAAGAAATCCCCGCCGGTGGTCAGAGCTTTGACAGCGCCACGTACAGCGCTGTTCGCACCGATGCCGGGCGATCAGCACAGTTTCGGCGCCATCATGATCGAAGACGTTTTTGCCCGTGCGGGATGGCAAAGCGAAGTGATACCGCGCCCCGAACGCCATGAGCTGTTGGACACCGTTTCATCCCGTGCTTTTGACATCGTAGGTTTGACGCTTTCGCGGGACTGTCCTAGCGGCGCATTATCAAAAATGATCAAAGCGCTTCGCAGTGTTTCTGCGAACCCGAACGTATCGATTCTTATTGGCGGCAGGATGGTGAATTTAAACCCGGAAATCGTCACTGAAGTGGGAGCAGATGGGACCGCGGTTGACGCCCGCGCTGCTTTGGAGCTGGCTGAGCGGTTGGTGCTTTCCGCACCAAGCACCGCAGAGGCAATGCAATAGGTCCTATTATCAATGCTGACTCGAAAGCACAGTATCGAGGGGAAGAGCGCCTTCGGCAACGCAGCGGAATTGTTCGATACGCTGGACGCCGATGCGGCCATGAAGCTGGCGATGGTTGCCGGCGATGTCACCTTGGTTCTCGACGATGCTGGAACCATTCTCGACACCGCGTTTGATCATTCTGAGTATCCCGATTTCGAAAACTGGGTCGGTACAAACTGGATCGAAACCGTCACCGACGATAGTCGGCCTAAGGTTATGGAAATGCTGGCGGCTGCGCGCCGCGGCGAAGTGCAGCACTGGCGACAGGTCAACCACCCTTCGCGTGCGGGCATAGTGCCGGTGCGATATGCCGTCCTCAGCGTGAATGGCGGTGAGCACCGGATCGCCTTTGGCCGCGATCTGCGCGAGGCGGGCAAGCTTCAACAGCGTTTGCTTCAAGTCCAGCAGTCGCTGGAGCGCGATTATCTGAAAATGCGGCAGCTGGAAGCGCGCTATCGCATGCTGTTCGAGCAGGCAGCTGAACCCGTCATGATTGTTGAGGCGGGCTCATTGCGTGTGCGCGAAGCCAATCCGGCTGCCCATTCGCTGTTGGGTGCACGCGCTGGCAGCCTTCCGGGCAAGAAGATGCTGGGACTTATCGACAAGGAATCGCGCGATGCGGTCCAGTCGCTGGTCGGAGCCGCAGGGGCTTCCGACTCGGTCGCCCCGATCGACATCAAGGTCGCAAAGGGGGCTCGCGACGTGAAGGTTGCGATGACTGGTTTCACTCAGGATCGCGGGCAATTCCTGTTGATGCGCTTCCTGCCCTCGGGTGATGCGGTAACAGAGGTCGAAACGCCGGTGCTCGATCTGATTGAGCACATGCCAGATGCGTTTGTGATCGCTAGCGCAGAGCTCGATATCATCGGCGCAAACAACGCATTCGTCGAAATGGTTCGGGCGGCAAGCGTCGATCAATTGCGCGGTCGACACCTTTCAGAGATCATCGGGCGTCCGGGCATAGATCTGGATCTGATCGAAGGGCAGATTGACCAGCACGGCGCTGCTCGCAATGTCAGCACCGTCCTGCGCAACGGGCATGACCTGGAAGGCGAGCCTGTAGAGATTTCTGCAGTGCGCAGCGGAGGTGAAGAGCCGCTTCTTGCGTTCGTGATCCGACCGATTGGCCGCCGTTTGCGCGACCTTCCTCCCGGAACTCAGGATCTCCCCCGGTCTGTCGAGCAATTGACGGACCTTGTCGGGCGGATGTCTTTGAAAGACATCGTGCGCGAAAGCACGGATCTGATTGAGCGACTGTGCATCGAAGCCGCGCTATCCTATACCTCGGACAATCGCGCTTCGGCCGCAGAGATTCTCGGTCTTTCGAGGCAGAGCCTTTATTCCAAACTGCATCGCTACGGATTGGGCAATTTACCAAGCGATCCAGAGTAATCAGGCTTGCTTGACACAAGCAACTTGACCAGTTCTGCCCAAAATCCCGTTTAGAGACGCCATTTTCCCGTTTACGTCCAATTATAGTGTCAATTTCAATTGACGCTTCGCTGTGTCAGGCATAGCATTTCCTCATGGAGCGTTCAGCGGTCTCGACTCGACCTGCGCCGGTTCCGGCGCTCCGCGATGTTGTAACGCTTCTTCGCCCGATCACCTGGTTTCCCCCGATGTGGGCTTTCATGTGCGGCGCGGTGTCATCCGGTGTGGCGCTGGATGGTCGCTGGCTGTTCGTTCTCGGCGGCATATTGCTCGCAGGACCATTGGTCTGCGGGACCAGCCAGGCGGTGAATGACTGGTTTGATCGGCATGTTGACGCCATCAACGAACCGGACAGGCCCATCCCATCTGGTCGGATAGCCGGGCGCTGGGGCCTCTACATTGCTTTGATTGCGACCGTGGTGTCTGCACTGGTCGCGTGGGCGCTTGGACCGTTGGTGTTCGTCGCAGGATTGGTCGGGCTGGCGCTGGCATGGGCTTACAGCGCGCCGCCTTTCCGCTTCAAAACGAGCGGTTGGACAGGACCGGCTGTGGTCGGCTTTACCTATGAAGGGTTGAGCTGGTTCACCGGGGCAACGGTGATGCTGGGCGCTTTACCTTCCAATCAGGTTCTGATTGTGCTCGCGCTGTATTCCGTGGGCGCTCATGGCATCATGACGCTCAACGATTTCAAGGCGGTCGAAGGAGATCGCGCCACGGGTCTCAAATCTCTGCCCGTGACAATGGGCGTCTCAGGCGCAGCGCGCTTCGCCTGTGCCATTATGGCGGCTGCGCAGACTGTTGTTATCGCATTGCTCGCATTCTGGGGCCACACAGTGTCGGCAATTGTCGTTGCGCTGGTCCTGGCGGCGCAGTTCGCCGCAATGCCAAGACTGCTCTCTGATCCCGCAAAATACGCGCCCTGGTACAATGGAGTGGGCGTCGCGCTCTACGTGCTCGGTATGCTCGCAGCGGCGCTGGGGCTGGGGGGCTACATCTGATGACGCAGACTGATCCCCAAGGTTTCGGCTGGCTCCAGATTGCGCGGATTGGTCTGGTGCAAGCTTCGCTGGGAGCACAGGTGATGCTGATCACTACCGTGCTCAATCGGTTGATGGTTGTCGAATACGCTCTTGCCGCAGCCATCCCAGCAGGGCTGGTAACGTGGCATTATGTGATTCAGCTGAGCCGACCGCTGTTCGGCCACGGGTCGGATCGTGGCGGGAATCGTACAGCTTGGATCATCGGCGGGATAACGGTTCTGGCGGGCGCAGGCCTACTGGCAACGCAGGCGACTTTGATGATCGGCGATCAATTCGCACTGGCGATGACGCTATCAGTGATTGCCTACACGCTTATTGGAGTAGGAGTGGGTGCGTGCGGCACTTCTGCCCTTGCTCTTCTCGCATCTAGCGTAAAGCCGTCGCGCAGGGCAGGTGCGGCCGCGCTCACCTGGATCATGATGATTGCCGGGATTGTTGTTTCGGCAATCACTGTTGGCGCGCTGATCAAGCCATTTTCCCCAGAGCGATTGCTGACCGTTACCAGCGGCCTTGCGGTTGTTTGCATATTGGTCACCGTGCTGGCGACTTTTCGGCTCGAAAAGGGACACCACCAGTTCGAAGAGACTGCCAAGAGCGAACCGACACCTGACTTCCGTGCCGCTGTTCGCGAGATCATGCAGGAACCCGCCGCGTTCCGCTTCACCCTGTTCATTTTCGTAGCGATGCTTGCTTATAACATGCAGGATTTGATCCTGGAACCGTTCGCCGGTCTCGTCTTCGGCATGGAGCCGGGAGACTCAACCCAGCTCGGCGGCATGCTCAATGCCGGATCCCTAATTGGCATGATCGTCGCCGGTATCGGCGGCAGCGCATTCCAGGCTCGACTGCCGCATGACTTGCGCGTCTGGATTGTCGGTGGGTGTCTTGGCTCTGCGCTCTCGCTGGTGGGACTTGCGGCCGCTGCCGTCACAGGCCCCGGCTGGCCTCTGACGGCCAATGTCATGATCTTAGGCTTCTGCAACGGCGTATTTGCCGTGGCCGCCATCGGATCGATGATGGGCCTTGCCGGGTCTGGCGAAAACACCCGCGAAGGCGTGCGCATGGGTGTTTGGGGCGCGGCCCAGGCCATTGGCTTCGGTTTTGGAGCGCTGGCTGGCGCAGTCGGCGTGGATCTTGCGCGTACAGCATTCGGCGAAGACGGCAGCGCCTTCCAGCTGGTATTTGCCATCGAAGGCGGGTTGTTCCTTCTCGCCGCATTCCTCGCATTCCGAATGAGCGGCGCGCGAGCGACCACTCCGCTGCCAACCCATCAAGACACAGAGGTGTTCGCATGACCGAGACAATTTATGATGCCGTCGTAGTAGGCGGCGGGCCGGCTGGCGCTACTGCCGCGACTGACTTGGCGCTGGCCGGCCACTCTGTCTTGCTGATGGAACGTGGAGGGCGGATCAAGCCGTGCGGTGGCGCGGTGCCACCGCGTATGCTCGAAGACTTCGATATCCCGCAAAGCCTGCTGGTCGCGCGCGCCCGCTCAGCACGGATGATTGCACCGTCGGGCCGCTCGGTCGATATGCCGGTCGGTGATATCGGCTATGTAGGAATGGTGGACCGCGATGAATTTGACGAATGGCTCCGCGAGCGGGCGCGCATGTCTGGCGTTGAGCGGCTGACCGGAACCTTTGAAAAGATCGAGCGCGATGACAAGGCGCATCCGCTGGTGACATTCCGCCGCGAACGTGGCGGACCCATCGAAAAAGTGCGTGCGCGTGTGGTTGTCGGCGCTGATGGAGCCCGCTCTGCCGTCGCCAAGCAATGCTTGCCCAACGCCGAACGCGTCAAATGCGTCTTTGCCTATCATGAGATCATCAAATCACCCGAGCACGACACCGAGGCGTTCGATGCCAATCGCTGCGATGTGTTCTATCAGGGTAAGCTCTCACCCGATTTCTACGCCTGGGTTTTCCCGCATGGCGATACAGCAAGCATCGGAGTCGGCAGCGCGAACAAAGGCTTCTCCCTTCGCGGAGCTGTTTCCGAAATGCGATCGGAACTGGACCTGTCGCGCTGCGAAACTGTTCGCCGCGAAGGTGCACCGATACCGCTTAAGCCCCTGAAGCGCTGGGACAATGGCGCTGATGTGATTGTCGCTGGCGATGCCGCAGGAATCGTCGCTCCAGCTTCGGGGGAAGGCATCTATTACGCGATGGTTGGCGGACGATTCAGCGCAGAGGCAGCGAGCCAGTTCCTCGCCACCGGCCAGGCCAAGGCGCTCAAACGGGCGCGCAGTCGCTTCATGAGAGAACATGGCAAGGTGTTCTGGATCTTGGGGATGATGCAGTACTTCTGGTATTCCAGCGATAAACGGCGCGAACGCTTCGTGACGATGTGCGACGACAAAGACGTACAGCAACTCACGTGGCAGGCTTACATGAACAAAAAACTGGTGCGCAAAAAGCCCATGGCGCATGTGAAAATCTTCCTGAAAGATACAGCACACTTGCTTGGCCTGAGAGCCGCAACGCGCTAGCTTCGTGGCATGAGCAAGACCTGGATCCTTCCAGCGGTTGTCGCTGCGATCGCGGCCATCATTGTCGCTGCCCTGGGCGCGACGATCACCGATCTTGGCCCGTGGTATCAAAGCCTGAACAAACCGGCATGGCATCCACCTGATGTTCTGTTCCCTGTTGGTTGGACGCTAATTTACGCGTTCAACACTTATGCGGTTGTCGCGGCTTGGCGCGCAGCGCCGACGCCCAAAGTTTCGGATACAATCATCGGCCTGTTCGCGCTGAATGCGTTTCTCAACATCACCTGGAGCATGATCTTCTTCCGCATCCAGCGCCCTGATTGGGCATTCATTGAAGTGCTGTTGCTGTGGCTCTCTATCCTGGCGTTGGTGATCTACTGCGGTCGCTATTCCAAAACCTCGGCTCTGGCTTTTATGCCCTATCTCATCTGGGTGACTTTCGCAGGCGCGCTCAACTGGGCGGTGGTCGATCTGAACGGCCCGTTCGGCTGAGGACACATTCATGGACATGATCGAAACCTTCTTCGCCCGCGGTTATGCGGCCGATTTGGTGTTGGTCGTGTTAGCGATTGAGGCCGTGTGGCTGAAAATGCGCGGTTGGAGCCTTGGCCGCATCGTCGGCCTAATTGGTCCGGCGGCTTTCATCGTCCTCGCCCTGCGCGCTGCGCTGGTCGGTGCGGGCTGGTGGTGGGTTGCAATCCTTCTGGCACTGTCGTTGCCGCTCCACCTCTTGGACCTCAAAAGGCGGCTGACCGAACAGGGCTGAGTGCCTTTGTCTAATGCACCCCTGATGGGCGGTGCATGGACCTCGCGTGCGAGATATAGTTCAATCCTCGAAAGCGATTCGTTGGATAGGGGAGAGCGCCGCATGAACCATGAGCAAAGGAAAGTGATGCTCGGGCGAATGACCGTCGAAATTCAGTCCGAGACCATGAAGTGCATTGCGAACGCTGTTCCCAAGCCCAACACGCATCAACGCAATGAATTGGACCGCAAGATATCATCTTGGATGGAACGCGGTGAGAGGATCCGCCGGGACATCGACAATAACCTGTCCTTTCGCAAAGTGAGCGCTCCTATAGCCTCGCTTGGGAATGAAGGGTTTCGTGCAAGCCGCGGGCGGCAGGAGAAGCAGGAGCGCGCAGTGCGGGATGCATGGTACGCGCCCTATGCCGAGTTCTCTTCCGCAATCGCCAAGCTCGCCAGCAAAGTCTTGGGTCCGAGCGATCCTGCGCGAACCATCCTTGAAGCGATGGGGAAAGGTTTGGATCAAATCCGCAAAAGCGTTGAATCTGGCAAATCGGTGCAATCGCATGAATTGACCCATGTGGTGCAACAAGGGGGCAAGGCCGTTGCGACGATCCAATCAGCGCCTGCGTTCGGCACACCTGCTGGAGCCAACCAGGTCAGCGGACCGGTCTCATCAATCGGGATCTTGATGGTCGGCTTGTCTCTGCTGGCGGCACTAAAGACCAGGTTTGGACGCAACGCCTAGGCAAGGATGCCATTGCAAGAGTAGCGAGTTCGCATCGCTTCCAAAACCGAGGCGTGTGCGGCCTCTTTGCGCTGCGAGCGATTAACCGCGCGGGTTTCCTGACAGTGCAGACATGTGTCGGGCCATAGTGATGCGAATCTTCAATAAAAAACCCGGCCGCACTTTCGTGGGGCCGGGTTTCTTGGATGGGCCTCAGGGTCCGGGACAGACCGTGGTTTAGCCCATGGGATCAGCCTTTTGGCGCGTAATAGTGTTCTTGCGCCCAGACATACCAGTTATCGACAACAGTACCTGTCAGCAGGATGCCGATGCCACCTGTCAGCGTCGTCAGCACTGCGAACCACCACGCCCAGCGGTGGATCGATTCCATCGTGGCGTTGAAGCCCATCGTCCAGCGCCAGAACAGTCCGGCGCGCTCGGATGCTGTACCGCGGTCGGTAATTTGTTCGATCTCACGCTCACCGCCATAACGGCCGACCGCAAGGATCGTGGCACCGTGCATCGCGAACAGAACCGCAGATCCATAAAGGAATGCGATCGAGAGTGCGTGGAACGGATTGTAGAACAGGTTCCCGTGAATGAGCGAGAAGTTGTTCGTCCAATCGAGATGCGAGAACACGCCGTATGGCACCGCTTCGGCCCAGCTGCCCAGCAAAGCCGGACGGATGAAACCGAGAACCAGGAACAGCCAGATCGCCGAGGCGAAGGCCCATGGGATGTGATACCCCATTCCCAGCGCACGAGCGCGCATATAGGTCCGCGCCCACCAGGTCAGAACTGCGATCGTCAGGAACGCGCCTGTCATGATGAACCAGCCACCTTCGTTCAAGGGAACGAAGAAGCTGAAGCCATATTCAGGCCCTGGAGGATTAAGCGACAACCAGAACAGCTCTCTTACAAAGACCTGTGGACTCCATCCGGCTTGCGCCCAGAAATTGAACCCGATGATCAGAATCGCCGCGAGGCCAAAGGTCAACGAGATCATTCCGAGCCAGCCAAGATAGACAGGGCCGAGCTGTGCCTGACCGATCTTGCCCAACCAGTAATTGTAACCGGTCGAATTGATACGGCTGTCGCTCCCGTCAAGGTGCGGCACGCCCATCTCTGGAGCAGCCTTCAGCTGCACCTGCGTGAAGATGTTTTGATAGGTAGCCATATCAGTATGCTCCTGCAGACCAGATTGGGATCTTGCGCCAGAACTCCCAGAACTCCGGCCAGCTGCCG
>JBCBHD010000032.1:0-15934 GCA_038526115.1 Pseudomonadota bacterium
CGCTTGGCGATCGCACGCGGAACATTGCTGGCGGCTCCGAATGGCGGCTTGCGATCGGGACGCGACATCTCGAAGGCGCGGATCGCCGCTAGCGTATCAATCGCATCCGAGACAGGCACCGTCGCCGAACTGTCGGCTATGGCTGCGGCGAGAGCCCGGCCAGCCAGATCCATGTAAGACAGGGCCTCGTATCCAGGCTGGTCAACCCGTTCCGAATATTGCCCTACCCCGATGATGACAGGTGTTTCGCCGACCATGTCAGTCGACAAAGCCATCAACCCGTTCAACAATGATTGCCGGAGCCATGCCACCTGCGGCGCACATGGTGACAAGGCCGGTCTTGAGATCGCGGCGTTCCAGCTCGTCGATGATCGTACCGATCAAGATAGAGCCGGTCGCGCCAATTGGGTGACCCAGCGCGATCGAACCGCCGTTTACATTGACCTTGTCCCAATCGAGTTCGAGGTCGCGAACAAACTTCGCGGCGACCACGGCGAATGCCTCATTGATCTCGAAAAGGTCGATATCATCAAGGCTCATGCCCGCTTTATCGAGAACTTTTTTGGCGGCAGGAACGGGCGCATTGAGCATCAACGTGGGGTCGTCTCCCATGTTCGCGGTCTGGACGATCCGGGCGCGCGGTTTCAACCCATGCTTTTCAGCATACTCTTTCGAGCAAACCAGAACGGCTGCGGCGCCATCAACCACACCGGAGCTGTTACCTGCGTGATGGAAGTGCTGGATCTCAACATCGGGATATTTTTGATTGATCAAGCCGCGAAAGGTCGTTCCGTTGGCATCGAGCGGCACGTCGGCAATCTTGGTAAAGGCTGGCTCCAGTTGCGCCAGCCCTTCCAGTGTGGTTTGCGGACGTGGGTACTCATCACGGTCAAGAAGCACATTGCCTTCATCATCGACGACCGGGACCACGGATTTTTCGAAGCGTCCTGCGTCCAAAGCTTCGGCAGCACGCTGCTGCGAACGGTAGCCAACCTCGTCCAATTCTTCCCGCGAGAAACCTTCGATGGTGGCAATCGCATCGCCGCAAATGCCCTGATGCGATTGCGGGTGGACCTTTTGCAGCCTCTCATTGTAGCTGCCCATCATCGGGGGCTTGATGCCCGCCTGCATCTTTTCCTTCGACATCGCAGCTGTCAGACTCATCATCTCGGTCCCGCCAGCTACGATGCAGTCTTCCATGCCGCTCATGACCTGTGCAGCAGCAAGATTCACCGAAGTGATGCCTCCTCCACAAAAGCGATCAAGCGTGGTCCCACTTGAAGTGATGTCATAGCCAGCATCAAGGGCCGCCATTCTGCCAAGGTCACCTGCCTGCATTCCATCCTGTGTCGATACAGACCAGATCACATCATCAACGGTCGAAGTGTCGAGCTTGTTTCGCTCGGCGATTGCCTTGAGCACCGTGGCTGCAAGATGCTGCGGGTGTTCTGCGGCGAGCGCACCTTTACCCTGCTTTCCGATCCCTCGTGGAGTGCGGACTGCGTCGATGATGTAGGCTTCGCCCATGATGTTCTCTCCGGGTTATCCAAATTGCGGTTGACGTTTCCGTAAGCGTTGCGCACCACTCGCACAAGAATTCAGTTGCATTTCGAAATGCCACAAAATGATAGGAGAGAGCTTTGACTGAAGAAGTCCTGACGAGTGTCGAGGATGGTGTCCTGATCGTGACGATCAACCGTCCCGAGGCCAAGAACGCTATGACGAAAGCGGCTTCGGAAGCGATCGCAGCCGCGATGGACCGGCTCGACGCCGAAGATGATCTGCGGGTCGGCATCCTTACAGGTGCTGGCGGGACATTCTGTTCTGGCATGGACCTGAAAGGATTCCTCCGCGGCGAAAGCCCCAGTGTGGAAGGCCGCGGGTTTGGCGGCGTGGTGCAAGCCCCACCAGCAAAGCCACTGATTGCCGCTGTCGAAGGCTATGCGCTCGCAGGTGGACTCGAGTTGATGATTGCCTGCGATCTTGTGGTCGCCAATTCAGGCGCAAAGTTCGGCATTCCCGAAGCCAAGCGTGGTCTTGTCGCAGCAGCGGGCGGCGTCATGATGCTGCCCGATCAGATCCCGGAGCGCATCGCGATGGAACTGGCGCTAACCGGCGATTTCATCGATGCATCGCGTGCCTATGAGCTTGGCCTTATCAACACAGTTACTGATGGTTCTGCGCTTGATGGAGCGAAAGAGCTTGCGGCGAAAATTGCGGCTAACGGTCCGCTGGCAGTCAAGGTCTCGAAACAGGTGATGAAAGAGTCGCGCGGCTGGGCGATGGAAGATCGCTACACCAATCAAGGGAAGCTTATTGCTCCGGTCTTCGTATCTGAAGATGCGAGAGAAGGTGCAGCTGCCTTCGCTGAGAAGCGCGCTCCGAACTGGAAAGGGAAGTAAGTATGCCCGCGATTGATGTACCACAGCCAGCATTCATGGAGGACGAGGAGATCTCGATCTTCGCCGACGCGGTTGGCAAGTTCTATCAGCAGCATGCCCCGGAGAAACGGGTGCAGAAATGGCGCGACGAAGGCCAGGTAGAGCGGGAATTCTGGAACGAAGCCGGTGCCGCCGGTTTGCTCGGCGTTTCGGTGCCAGAGGAATATGGTGGCCACGGCGGAGACTTCCGCCACGATATTGTTGTGATCGATCAACAGGCTAAGCACAATGTCGATGGTTTCGCGGCCAGCTTGCACAACACAATCATCCTGCCCTACCTGGTGCGCCACGGCACTGAAGAACAAAAGAAAAAGTATCTACCCAAGCTTGTAACAGGCGAATTGGTCAGCGCCATCGCGATGACTGAGCCTGGGGTAGGATCAGACCTTCAATCGATCACCACGACAGCGCTTAAGGACGGTAACGGTTACAGGATCAACGGAGCCAAAACCTATATCTCTAACGGTCAGACTGCCGACTTCATCGTCGTCGTCGCCAAGACTGATCCGAATGAGCGCGCCAAAGGCATCTCGCTGATGTTGCTTGAAACCGAAGGAGCAGAAGGCTTCGAGCGCGGCAAAAAACTGGACAAGATCGGGCTTGATGCAGCTGACACATCGGAGCTGTTCTTCGATAACGTTTTCGTGCCTGCCGAGAATGTCCTTGGCGGCGTTGAAGGTCAGGGCTTTTATCAGCTCATGGGAGAGCTCGCTCAGGAACGGCTCGTGATCGCCATGGGCGCAGCGACCGGCATTGAGAAGGCGCTGGAGACTACGATTGAATATGTCAAAAGCCGCAAGGCTTTCGGCCAGACAATCTGGGATTTCCAGAATACGCAGTTTGTGCTTGCAGACCTGAAAGCTCGCGGCACGGCAGCGCGTGTCTTCGTGAACGACTGCATCGGGAAGCTGCTAAAGGGCGAGCTTGATGTCGCAACCGCAGCGATGGCGAAGTACTGGGTGACTGAACTTCAGGGTGAGGTCGTAGACAAATGCCTGCAACTGCATGGCGGGGCGGGATACATCAACGAGTATCCAATCGCGAAGATGTACCGCGACAGCCGTATCACCCGCATCTTTGGAGGGTCGAACGAAGTTATGAAGATGCTGATTGCGCGTTCGATGTAATAGCCGGTAGTCAACAAACTTAAAGGGGGCGGCGTGCACAAAGCACGCCGCCCCCTTTTTGTCCCCTCCCAGAGACTTGTTGCTTAGAACTTCGTCCGAAGCGTCACGCCATACGTCGCGGGCTCCTGGATAAAGGCCGAACGCGAAGATCCGCGCAGCACCGTGTTAAATGTAACACCGCGTGTGACGACATCGGTGATGTTGTTGCCCCAGACTTCAAGCGTCCAAAGCTCATCGATTGCACCGATACCAGCGCGCAGGTTGATCTTGGTGTTTCCATCCTGAACGTCGAACGGCAACGGAGTTTGCGTCGCCAGGAGCACGGCCTGGGTCGAAGTACGCCGGTCGCTCTCAGTGCGGACCTGACCAGACAGGAAGCCGCGCAGACTGTCGCTGAGGTCACGATCATAATTGAAGCCCATGATCGCGACGAGTTCCGGCGCGTTGGTAAGCGAGTTACCGCACAGCGATGTCACGTTGATCGAAGTCTGCGTGCCAGCACAATTCCCCGGATAGCGAGCATTGGTGTAGGTCAGACCGGCGTTGATCGTGAGATTGCTGTCCGGACGGATCACCGATTCCAGTTCGAAACCGGTCGACTTCGCTACCGGTACGTTGAACGTCGTAAACTGAGCCCCGGTAAATTCGAGCACCTGGAAGTTGCTGAATTCCTCATGGAAGATCGCAAGGTTCGCCGTAACTGCATCATCAAGGAACTGGGCCTTGATACCCAGCTCGTAAGCGTCGACTTCTTCCGACAGGAAGGTTGGGTCAGCGCCGCCCGTGTTTGCGGTGATGTCAAGATTGATACCACCTGACTTATAGCCGTGCGTAAAGCTGGCATAGGCCGTGATGGGGGCATCAAACTGATAGGTCAGCTTACCTGTATAGATAAGCTCGCTATCGCTAAACGGCACGTTGAATTCGCGCGGCAGTGGGAAGAATTCTCCATCCTGACCTATTGCCGGTGCCACAAATGCAAAACAACTCAAAGCAAGCGTCCCACCGGTAAGCGGCGGAGGTAAGAGACCCGCACCTGCCGCGGCAAGTGCGCCATTGCAGGCCTGATTGTTGATCGCTGTTTGAGTGAAACCGCCGGTCTTGCTTTCATCGGAATACCGAAGGCCGATGGTGGCGCTAAGGTTATCGGTGATGTCCAGCGTGTTGTGCGTGAAGATCGACCAGCTTTCGCTGCTCTGCGCATACACATTGGTCGCCGTCGTCGTGTTCGGGCTTGATCCGGTAAGGAGCTGCAGCGGAGCAGGACCAACCGCACCACCGAAAATACCGCCGACCAAGAGGTCGTAGTCGCTACCTAATGCAAAATCGATCTCGGCCGCGATCTGTTCGTCGGAGTAATATCCGCCGATCAGCCAGCTAAGCGAGCCATCAAGAGCATCGCCTTGCAAACGAAGTTCGGCAGTGAACGTCTCGATGCTGGTATCCAGCCGGTCCACGTCAAAAACGTCGAGGCCAGAGAAATCTGAATCGTAATTCTCACTGGCCGAGAAATCGCGGTACGAACCAATGAAGATCAAGTCTGCGCTGTCACTGATCGGAAACTCGATCTCTCCGGTCACGCCCCATTGCTCAACACTGGCCAGCGGCAGTCGACTGGCTGTGGCGATACGGTTGTCCATTATCTGCTGTGCCGTCGCCTGATCGTTCGGATTGGTTGCGACCACAGGCGCGGCCATGCCACCTCGCGCACCGCCGCCGAGAGCAGCCAGCGAACCTTCAAGAGTCGGGTCAGCCAACAGCTCGACCGCTGCGCAACACTGGTTCTCGCTTTCGGAATAATCAAAGATCAAGCGAGCGTTGACACCGCTTTCACCCTCAAAACCAAGTTGTCCGCGGACAAGGAACTGATCGATCGTATTGGATTCGCCAATCAGGGTTCCATTGGCATCGACCACATCCACATAACCATCGCGCTGGCGATACGCACCCGTCAGTCGAACGGCGAGAGTATCTTCAACCAGTGGCGCATTGATCGCGCCCTGAATGTTGATCAAATCGAAGTTGCCATAGGTTGCGTTGGCAAAGCCGCCGAACTCGGTCACGTCCGGACGATTGGTGGTGATGTTAAGAGCACCCGCTGATGTGTTGCGACCAAACAGCGTACCTTGAGGGCCGCGCAGAACTTCGACCCGTTCAATATCGACAAACTCGCTGAGAGCGACGCCGGGACGCGACTGATAGGCGCCATCGACAAAAATTCCGACTGCCGATTCAAAGCCGATATTGTTCGAAGTCGTACCCACGCCGCGAATGCGCAACACAACTGAGCCCGAAGCAATCTGCGCGTTCGATGTCGAGAAACTTGGCGAGACTTGGGTGATATTCTGGACGTTGACCACGCCCTGCTTGTCGAGCTGTTCCTGTCCCACCGCTGTCACAGCAATAGGAACATCCTGAATGTCCTGAGCGCGACGCGTGGCAGTAACGATGATTGTGTTATCATCGGTATCTGGTGCCGCCAGTTCTTCATTATCTTGCGCGAAGGCTGGGACGGTAAATGAACTGCAGGCCATTAGGCCAGCAGCGTAAGCTGCAAGCTTGCGTGTCATAGATTTTCCTCTCCACATTATCGCTCTGACCGTTTTCGGACTTTGTGAGCGATGATGCGTGAACCTATCAGGGCGCGCTTGCCTAACAAGAGTCACAAGAGGGTTTTTGAGGGGCGTAGCAAAAATGCAACATATTGTTGCATACGGTAGTTTCACTGCGCAGGTGCAGCATTGCACCTAATTTTGTTGCAAATGTCAGAAGCCGTACCGCAGGCCGAGCCACACCGTTCGAGGAACTCCTAGATCAATTGCCCCGCCTGAATTGCGGGTAATGATCGTTTCATCCAGAACATTCTCTGCGCGGGCAACGATCGCAAAGTGTTTCAGCAGTGGGGCCTGGGCGAAGAGATCGAGTGTGGTTGCTGGCGCCAATCGATCCGTTTCCTGATCATCTTCGAACTGTGCGCTTACATGACGCAGGGTTCCGGCAAATCGCCATCCATCAGCTGGCTGCCAAGCGACAGTGGTTGACGCTGCGAATTCAGGGGTTTGCGGTGGGCGGTTGCCATCGAGAGCTGTAGAAGCGCCTTCGCCCGCGATTGTTGCATCGGTGTATGCCAGCGACGCATCAATCCGAATCTTTCCAACCGCTGCCGCAAGAGTTGCTTCGATACCCTGTGCCTCGATTGCAGGGAGGTTCTGACGCTGGCGTAGGTCTGGCTCTAAGGTCACATTGGCAATCGCGTTTTCAACCTCGTTGTCAAACGCGGTCACCGAAACGACGAGTTCATTTACGGGTTGCCAATCGAACCCAATCTCGAAACCTCGGAGCCGTTCATTTTCGAGTGCGGCATTTGCCTGAGTCACCACGGGAAAGACAACGAAAGGCCGATAGAGTTCATTCAGCGTGGGCAATCGCAGCCCGGTATATGCCGCTGCCCGAAGCTCAAGCCGCCTGGTGGCATAGAATTGTGCACCGGCTCGCCAGCTCAGCGCCCAATCCGATCGATCCGCAGCAATTGTCTCGCTGACTAGCCCGCCATTCGCATCCACCGCACGGAAAAAACCATCGGCAATCCGGGTGTGGTCTGCACGCAGACCGCCTGTCAGAAGCAAAGGACCAATCTGCCAATCATCTTCGACGAAAAACCCAAGATTGCTGTTGGTACCTCCAGCCCTGCGACGCTCGCGAAGCAACGTCGTAAACGCGCTAAACGCCTCTTCCTGCAATTCTCCTTCCGCCCGGCGATAGTCGACGCCCAGCCGCACATTGTGTGCCTCATTAATCGGCGGGCGAAGTTCGATTTTGCCTCCAAGTCCCGTGGAAGGCGTGTTGCGTTGGTCCAGCACGCGCACAAAACGGGTTGAGCTGATGACGATATTCGAGAAATTGCGTGCCTGAACGTATGCGAGCGCATCAAACTGCCACTCGCCCTTTCCTACCAGGCGAATACTCGCATCCTGTCCTTCACTGGTCGAGTCAGCTCCATCAAAACGTAGCGTACGTGCATCTTCGAAGACCTGCCCGCGAGCCTGCAATTCGACCGTATCCGTCAATGGGGCAACGGCCCGCAGCCCGACAGACCAACTGTCGAACGCGGCTCTGGCGCTAGCGGGCACACGCTGATCATCGGGTGTTGTGAAGAAGCCTTGCCCTCTATCCCAACGGCCGCTGACCACGGCGAAACCGCTACCAAGGTCCGCTGACACACTGGCACTGGCCTCCGTCTCCTCACGGTCGTTTACCAGCAGGCTGGCAGAGACTGGGCCAAGCGTCCTCGCATTGGCGCTCTCCAATTCGATGGTCCCGGCAAGCGCGCCAGATCCAAAAGGGCCGGAGCCTCCGCCTCGGGTAACGCGAATGTTTGAAAGCGTTTCGGGAGCGATGGAAGACAAGGGTATATAGCCAAAGAAGGGATCGCTGATCGGCACGCCGTCCAACAGGACCAAAGCCCGGCTTGTGGCGTTGCCACCCAAAGCACGCAGCGTGACACCTTGTGCGCTCGGATTGGAAGATCGGCTGTCAGAACGGCGAAATTGCTGAAAGCCCGCAACATTTTCCAGCACATCTTCAATTCGGCCGGACCCGCTCGAAACAATAGTGTCGCGGTCTATCTCGGTAACGGAGTACGCTCCTGCCGAAAGCGCCAGCTCCAACCCCTCTCCTGTAACGACGATCTCATCATCGTCAGCGTAATCTTCATCGGATTGCGCACTGAGATGAGCGGGAAACGAAAGGGCTAGTGCGGAGCACGCAAACCGGAGGGGAGTCTTCATGGCAAGGCGCCTAGCCCGTTCTTCTCTGCAAGTCAGTTGCAAATTGCCATCAAGACTCGCTTTTGAGCCCGGCGTGTGTTTACATTGATGTCAACACGGAAAGAGAGAGCCGGAAATGCTAGCGACACCCCCAGATACCGACGTACTGATTGTAGGCGCAGGCATATCCGGTATCGGCATGGCAGCGCACATGAAAATGAAAGCGCCGCAGCATTCCTTCACGATAGTTGAGCGCCGAGATAATATCGGCGGCACGTGGGATCTGTTTCGCTATCCCGGCATCCGTTCGGACAGCGATATGCATACGCTTGGATTCGATTTCGAGCCTTGGAAGCATGAAAAGTCGATTGCCGACGGCCCTTCGATCCTCGAATATCTTGATCGGATCGCTGATGAGCGCGGCATTCGCGAGCATATCCAGTTCGGCCAAAAAGTGCTCAGCGCCGATTTCCGGGAGGATGAAGCACGCTGGCATGTCGAGATGGAGGGTGAAGACGGATCGCGCTCGCATCTCACGGCCAACTTCCTCTATCTCGGATCCGGCTATTACGATTACGACGATCCCTACGACGCCGGGTTCGATTTTTCGGAGTTCGAAGGGCAGGTCGTTCACCCGCAGTTCTGGCCACAAGACCTTGATTACAGCGGCAAGAAGGTTGTCGTGATCGGATCAGGCGCGACTGCGGTGACTATCGTTCCAGCGATGTCGGACAAAGTCGAACGGATCACCATGCTTCAGCGCACGCCGACTTGGATGATCTCGCGTCCAGCCAAGGACAAATTCGCCAATATCCTGCGCAAAATCCTGCCTGAAACCTGGGCCTACGCGATCACGCGGTTCAAGAACATCCGGATGCAGGATTTCACCTTCAAGGTAGCCCGCGATAAACCCGAAAAGGCCAAAGAGAGCTTGTACAAGGGTCTCGAAAAGGCGCTTGGCCCGGGCTACGATAAGGCGGACTTCACTCCTCCCTATAATCCATGGGAACAACGGCTCTGCCTGGTTCCCGATTCAGATTTCTTTGAAGCGATCAATTCCGGAAAGGCGAATGTCGTAACCGGTCATATCGACCGGTTTGAAGCGAATGGCGTACGACTGAAATCAGGCGAGCTAATCGAAGCCGATCTCATCGTGACCGCAACGGGATTGAAAATGTGCGTTGCTGGCAAGATTGCAGTTAGCCTCAACGGCGAACCAGTCGATTTCGCGCAGCGCTTTTACTATAAGGGATGCATGTTCTCGAACCTGCCCAATTTTGCGGTGGTGTTCGGATATCTCAATGCCAGCTGGACTCTGCGTGCCGACATCAATGCGGACTATGTCTGTCGCGTGCTCAATCATATGCGCACGACTGGAAGCGAGCTGGCAACACCGGTGCTCACCACAGAGACACAGGAAGCGATCGAAGAAGACGATATCTACGATTTCTCATCGGGCTACATCCAGCGCGCCAAAGCTCTCCAGCCGAAGAACTCGGTGAATTTCCCTTGGCGACTGAATCAGGAATATGTGCTGGATCGCAAGCAGATGAAGGAAGATCCGATCAATGACGGACTGCTCACCTTCACGCGAGCAGGCGCGAATGCGACCCGAACAGAAGAGCAGCTGGAAGCTGCTGAGTAAATTGTAAGGGTTCGATATAGCCTTCGCGAGACGGTTGAATTAGACCGCACTTTATGACCTCTTCTGACAAGATCTGGACTGCTGGCCTCGTTGTCATCGGTGATGAAATCCTATCCGGCCGCACCCACGACAAGAATATCGCTCAGGTTGCCAGCTGGCTGCAAGTTCAGGGTATTCGCCTTGCTGAAGTCCGGGTTGTGCCGGATGTGCAGGAAAAGATCGTCGAAGCTGTCAACGCTCTGCGTTCGGACAACGACTATCTTTTCACGACAGGCGGCATCGGCCCGACGCATGATGATATCACGGTCGATGCAGTGGCCGCAGCGCTAGGCGTCCCGGTGGTGATCCACGAAGACGCCCGCGCTCTGCTGGAACGCTACTATGCTGACAAGGGCGGTTTGAACGAAGGACGCCTGCGTATGGCGCGCGTGCCGGAAGGGTCGGAATTGATACCCAATCGCATGTCGGGTGCACCCGGCATCCGGAGAGGCAATGTCGTGCTAATGGCAGGCGTTCCGCATATCTGTGCTGGGATGCTGGATGCACTTACTGGCAAACTCGAAGGGGGCGCTCCACTTCTGACCGAGACTATTGGAAGCTGGGTCGCTGAAAGCGAAATCGCAACACTGCTTCGAGAAGTGGAAGAAGCGCATGATGACTGCCAGATCGGATCCTATCCGTTCTTTCGTGAAGGCAAGGTCGGGGCCAATTTCGTAGTTCGATCAACCAGCCAAGCTGTGTTGCAAAGTGCTGTCGATAGTTTGACCGATGGCCTCGCGACCAACGGGCATGATTTCACCCCCGGCGGCATCTAGTCGCGCTATTGCAACACATTCGCGAGTAATTGTCGCTTCCCTACAAGAATATGCGCCAGTTTCCGTTTGCGAATATTTGAAAGTGCGAACATCCTCCTCCCGCACTTCGAGGGGGGAGTTTTTCAATGCCGAATGCATCGCCAGCCGTATTGAGCGCACTTGCACCGAGCAGCGTGAGAGCGCTCGGCAAAACCCCGGAAGGCAACCCGGTCGTACGCACTGAATTCGGATCAGATGGGGACCGGGCAGACTACATAATAACTCCTGATGGTGCGGTTAGTCTGGAAGGCGAACGCGTTGTTCGTAGCGAAGCGGACGACGTCGTCGTCGATGCAACAATGATCACCGTCATCGCCCAGCGACGTGTGACATTCGAACATGCTTTTATCGAGGCTTTGTTTGGCGGAACTCCGCCTGAAGGAACAATCGAAGATGTTCTCGAAAGAGCAATGAACTGGATTGCCATCCTGCCCGACTTTACTCGTCGCGAGGTCAAAACCGGACTGTTCTTCCTCGAAATCTGGCTCAGCCGCAGCTTCTGCGACTTGCCTATCGCAGAAAGACAGGAGCGTTTGCGCAAGCGCATTGCCGAGGCTGATTTTGGCATCATCCGCGCACTTGGGCGCCTTCGTTCGATCTTTTATTCAGCCTATTATCAGGGGGCAAACAGTTGGAACTCTATCGGGTTTGTTCCCGCGCAGGATCGCTCTGGAGCGGAGCCTTTCTCAACTGACGATCCAATCGAGACAGTTGAACTGACTGGCGATGAAGAGTGCGATTGGCTGGTCATCGGGTCGGGGGCCGGAGGGGCAGCAGCGGCAGCGGCCCTCGCGGCAAAACACGAAAAGGTGATCATTATCGAGAAAGGCGACTATTGGTCCACAGCCGAAATCCGCCATCGCGACTCTGAGCAATATGCGGGAATGTATGTCGGGGGTGGCCTGATGACATCCAGCAATCGCGAAATTGCCATCCTTCAGGCTGAATGCGTTGGCGGCTCTTCGCTGGTCAACAACGGCATCTGTTTCCGGCCGGATAGCGGCAACATCCACCCTGATGCCGAAGACGTCATTGAACACTGGCGCGAAAAGTACGGCGTCCAGATCGACCGGGCCAAGCTGACGGCAGCTTTCGATTTTCTCTGGCGCCGGATGGAGATCGCCGAGATCACCGAAGATCAGGCGGGGCCAAATGCGGCCCATCTCGACACTGCATGGAGCGCATTTCGCGCCGCTGGACACGGTGTAGAAAGCGACGAGCACGCAGTCTATCGGCGCTTTGAGAAGAATTACGGTACTGGCGATCGCAAATGCTGGGGCTGCGGCTATTGCAACTCAGGCTGCCCCTATGGTCGCAAGAATTCGGTGGTCGAAACGCTGCTCAAAGATGCGCGAAGGGATGGAGCTCTAATCGCCGAAAACACCATCGCTCATCGGATCAATATCGGCACTCATCTCCGGACCAAACCCGTCAAATCAGTGCAGGTCCGACAGAATGGTCGACCGCTCCGAATTCGCCCAAAAAAGGGAGCAATCGTAGCCGCTGGTACAGGTGCATCCTCAGCTCTGCTCGAACGGCTCAATTTCGCGCATATCGGAGAGCAGATCGCCTGCAATCTCGCTTGCCCTGTCATCGCCAAAATGCCTCATGCAGTGAACAGCTGGGACGGCGTTCAGATGGGTGGATATATCGACCGCGGTGACCATCTGATCGAAAGCTGGTTCCATCCACCCGCGAGTTTTTCAGCATCCGTCGGCGGATGGTTCGAAGAGTATGTTCGGCGGATGCAATCCTATTCGAACCTCGTATGCCTGGGTATCCTTATGCCCGTCAGCGATATTGGCGAGGTTAAGCGGGGCCATTTCCGTGTCGGGCTCAAACGCAAACATTGTGAGCAATTGCGGCGCCACGTCATCGATGTGGTTCGCATGCACTTTGCAGGCGGCGCGGAAGAAGTTTATCTCCCGACGTCAGATAATGTCACTATCAGGCCCGGTGATGACATAGAAGCATTGGTGGAAGAGCACCTTGAGAAATCGAGCGATTTCATCGTCAGCACATCGCACCCGCAAGGCGGAAATGTGATGGGATCGCGGGTCGACCGCTCAGTGGTTGGGAGCGATCTGAAAGTGCATGGTACCGGCAATCTTTACGTCGCGGATGCCAGCATCTTTCCATCTTCCATCAGGATCAACGCACAGATGTTCACGATGGCGATGGCGCACGCACGGTTCGCATAGCGATTCTCACTCGGCTTTAACCCTTCTGCGCTACGCCTGCGTGTGTCATGACACGCGTATACGTTACCATCGATACGGAGTATTCTTCGGGTTTGGTTACCGGCCTCGGTCCAGCGGATCGGGCAGAGAACTATGCGCGTTCGATCTCATGCCTGACGCCTGACGGTCCTGCAGGCATCACGCACAAGCTCGAATTGCTGAACCGATACGGCCAAAAGGCTGTGTTCTTCGTCGACCCGATGCCTGCTCTGGTCTGGGGAGTGGCCGCAATTGAAGACATCGTCGCGCCGATCCTCGAAGCCGGGCAAGACGTTCAATTGCACTGCCACACGGAATGGCTGGAAATTGCCGGACGCGCCAATCCGCTGGAATCAGGGCGGACCGGGCGCAACATCGCGGACTTCCCATTCGAGGAACAATGCGAGCTACTGGCCCTTGCCCGCAACTTTCTCGTCGCAGCAGGAACTCCGCCGCCTGTCGCATTTCGTGCCGGAAACTACGGCGCGAATGATGACACACTTCAGGCGCTGGCAGCCATCGGACTGCGCTATGATACCAGCCACTGCCCTGCTCTCACCGAAGATGGTAACACGATCAGCCTCGGCCCAGACGACCGCGATCCCTTGCTCCACAAAGGCATGATCGAAGTGCCAGTGGGCAGCATCGGCACGCTTGGCGGCGGGCAACGTCATGCTCAGATCACAGCGCTTACTTTAGCGGAGATGCGTGCGGCGATCCGTCATGCACGTGACACGGATCGATTGGCGTTTACGCTGGTCAGCCATTCCTTTGAGCTCATCAACAGACGCAAGCTTGCCGTCAATCACGTAGTGCGCCGACGGTTTGAAGGTCTTTGTAAGAGCCTGAGTACGATGAAGGGGGTTGAAACAGCCAATTACCGTGACAATCCTCCGCTGTTCTCTGGCACCATGCATTCAAGCCCGCCTCTCCCGGCAACAGCGCTGCGCACCGGAATGCGCTACGCCGAGCAATTGGTGTCCAACACCCTTTATGGTGCGTTCTAGAACGTTGATTCTATGACCAACTCCGCAACAATGCCCATCGACTTTACCGTAGGTTCGCGGCGATTGTTCGCCGTAGAACGCCTGCTGGCATCTTGGTCATTTACGCTTGAGGATGTGCTTCAGGAAAGTGTTCCGATCGCGCCTCCCGACCCAGGACCCGATGGATTGCGAGTGCTTTCCGCACCTGCGCACGCAACCACCAAGATACTGGCCGAATTCCCGGATCACATCGTCGGCGGACGACAGGACTACCACCGGCACTATATCGACATGGCGGGTAGCTATGATGCGTATCTGGCACAGTTTTCCGGCAAGACCCGGTCCACACTTCGCCGCAAGTTGCGCAAGTTGTCGAAGGAAGCCGGCGATTCGTATCGAGTGACTGAGCATCGTACCCCTTCTGAAATCGAGCAGTTTCTTGACGCCGCGCTTCCACTCTCAGCAAAGACCTATCAGGCACGCCTGCTTGACGCTGGTCTGCCGGATTCGGCGCAAGCCCGTTCTGCGATGCTGGCAGCGGCAGGAGGCGATACAATGCGTGCCTACCTTTTGCATGCCGCCGAGGGTCCAATTGCCTATCTGGCACTGCCGGTTTTAGGGCAAACTCTGATCTACGCGCATCTTGGCTACGATCCCGACTGGGCCAGGCTTTCACCCGGTACAGTCCTGCAGATGGAAGCGCTGGAGCGGCTGTTTGCGGAACAGCGATACTCCTATTTCGACTTCACCGAAGGCGAAGGCCCTCACAAAGTCCTATTCGGAACTGACAGTATAGAATGCTCCAGCTTTGTGCTGCTTGAACCGACAGCAGCCAATCGTGCGTTGCTTGGAGCACGCGCCGGCTTTGACACGATCATTGAGCAAACCAAAGCGCTGGCTGAGCGCAGCGGTGCTCTAGCCCGCGTTCGATCCATCCTGCGCGCTTAGCTCCTTCACCTGAGCTTGGCGGCGGTTTCTCGCGAAACGCGAGAACCGTTTCGACATGGTCTCCCGTTCAGCCTTTGGAGCGTCTGGATCCGAAGCCAGCCAGACGCTGATCCAGAGATAGATCGCTCCCACAACAAGCAGGAGCGCGCTGGCCGCGATACCGAAACGGATATCGTAATTGGCAATAAGAGCGACTGCGCAGACAGCAAAGCCAGCCACAAACCACTTGGGTTCGAACATGGAATCTCCATCGGGTTGGAACACAGGATGAAAGGGGGTGCGTTCCGACAGTGAAAGCGATGACATGAGAACTCCGGACATGATAACAAGGTTCCGAATGCACCAGCATCCGGCGTTCTTGTCGGTTCGTCGAAATGGCCCGTTGAGTTACTCGTCCAGATAATTGTCGATAAGACCGAAAGACGAAGCCTGTAGCGCTCAACTCTGCCTATCGGTCGAAATCATGCAGAGGCCGTTTCCTGGCGCTTACAAGGCGCCCGACCAGAATTGCAGCATGTCATCACGAAACAGGTCGGCTTGGTTGTCGCGCGAGCCGAGGGAAGCTCCTGAAACAAGGAACCCCTCTTTTGCTGCGCGAACCATAAAATCCTTTTCGGTGCTTGTCGGATCGCTTGTTCCCGCAATCACATCAATGAATGCGCCGCGATCATCGATGTAAACTGTTGGCGCATGCGGTGCCACAGATGCATCGGGAAACTCCTCCAGCCCTTGCCTGCGATCGAAACTGTGATGGGCGTTTTGGAACATGCGAAAACTGACATCACCACCGGCCAGCCGGATGGCCTGCGCGTATCCCTGCATTTGCTGCGGCGAACACCAGTTGTCCTGCTCACCGATGACGATCCGCATTCTGGTATCGCCGATATCAGGATTGAGGAATTGCTGCCCGCCCCACGGATACACAGCGTAGACTGAACGCAAAGCCTC
>JBCBHD010000033.1:0-6142 GCA_038526115.1 Pseudomonadota bacterium
TCGGTTTCGCGGTTCTGTCTCCATCATCGCGTGATATTGATGATGTGTTGGCGGCGGTTAACGCCAGGCTGGGAAAAACACAGCGGCTTTCGGCGCTGCATGCGATCGAAGAGATGCCGCGCAGCCATATCGGCAAACTTCTGAAGACGGATCTGCGAGAGCTGGCAGAGCAATTGGCTCCGAACAACAGCTAGCCAAAACAAAAGCCGGACGCGCTCCTCACTTGGCGAGTCCGGCTTTTGCGATTCATGGCAAATCGCCAATCGGTTTTTTGATTAGACGATCAGCGTGTTGAACGAGACCGTGCTGATGCCGAGGGCTATCACAAGGGCGAGTGCCTTTTCGGTAAATGTGCTCATACTTCTTACTCCTGTTTCACTGCCCGGAATGGCGCCGGGCTTACACAGGTAAATACGATCACTTGTGCAATAATGTTACAAGCAGAAGTCCGGAAATTACCTATCAACGCAATTGAAGAATTCGATCTGACGGGAGTTGCCGATGCTTCTGATAAAGAAAGTTGAGACGCGGCCACCTGTTGGGGGGGAGGACTATGGTGACCGCGTCTCGCTCGCTGCGTCGCCTTTGTGAGAGAAGTCTGAGCGATCCCAATGCGCTCATCCAAGCGCGTGAACCCAGACCTCAACCCGATGTAGCGACCCTAGGCGTGGGGGAGACGCCGTATGCACGATTATCGCGAAGCAGAGACGCTTGAACGTCCGGCAGCGATCCTATCGCGGGGCCGCAACAAGGCGGCTAGCAGGCTGACGGCGCTTTACCGGTGGTTCGGTCGAGCGGCGTCAGTTCGAAGGAGACCGGATGGAGAGAGAGGGCCGTGTCTCGCTTCGTGAAGGCTAAATGATATTCGATTGCACGAAACTCAAATGCCAAAATCGCCAGATATATTGCGTTTTTTGCAATCTATTTGGTTGCCGCTAGTGCAACTTGATGAAAGCGACCGCCGTATCGCTACAACGGTCGCTTGGAATTTCGACCATCGCTCTGATTTAGTTGGCAGCAGCCTGCCGGCCACCTCGCATCTCGGCTGCAGCAAGGCGTTCGACTTCAGCGAGAGCAGCGGCGCGCGCCTCTGCGATGCAGCGATTGTCGAGAACGTCGCGTCCAAGTGCGTACCGGGATTTGCTTTTGACAGTGCAGGCCTTGCGCACGCTTTCGTCAACTCGCTGCTCAAGCGCGGCCCGTCCCTGTTCTGTGGTGAGGTCGATATCGCCATACGCGATCGCGACAGTGACGATGTCTTCGCTCGGCTGCGCTGCAGCGATGGTTGGGGTGGCCAGAGCGGCAAGCGCGACCAGAGGGAGTGTGAAACGCATGGATTGTTCCTTTGGAGAGAGTTCGGAGTTTATGAATTGATGTCGTGGCCCGGCATTCAGTTGTGATTTGAAACTCTGGTGCAGTGCACAAGATAATTGTGCAAATGCGAAATGCGCGGGATTGGTTCCGAACTTTGCAACGTTTTTCCGTGCGAGTTCGGGAACAAATTCGAATGAGCTGCAACAGATCAGGAAACTCGCCCAAAACTGTCCTGCTCTGCTGGACAGGGCGAGAGCCGCTCCGTAACTCGGCGCTCATGGACGAAAACCATCTTCCCGATTCCATCCTGATTGTCGATTTCGGCAGCCAAGTGACCCAGTTGATTGCGCGCCGCGTGCGCGAAGCCGGGGTCTATTCCGAGATCGCCCCTTTCAGTCTCGCCGAGGAAGCCTTCAGGCGCATGAAGCCGAAAGGAATTATCCTCTCCGGCTCGCCCGCAAGCGTCCCTGACGAAGGGTCCCCGCGGTGTCCGCAGAGCTTTTTTGAAGCGGGCGTTCCGATCCTTGGCATTTGTTACGGCCAGCAAGTCATGAGCCAGCAACTGGGCGGGCAGGTCCGGCCGGGCCACGAGACCGGCGAAGGCGGTGAGTTTGGCCGCGCTTACCTGACCGTGACGAAGGATTGCGCGCTATTCGATGGCCTTTGGAAAGAAGGTGAACGGCATCAGGTCTGGATGAGCCATGGGGACAAGGTCACCGAGTTCGCGCCTGGTTTTGAGATTGTTGCCACCTCCGATGGCGCGCCGTTCGCGGTGATCGCAGATGAGACGCGCAAGTTCTACGGCACTCAGTTCCATCCTGAAGTGGTTCACACGCCAGATGGCGGCAAACTGCTTGCGAACTTTGTCCGCCACGTCTGCGGCCTGAAGGGCGACTGGACGATGGCTGAATTCCGGAAGACCAAGATCGAGGAGATCCGTGCGCAGGTCGGCTCAGGCCGAGTGATTTGCGGGCTTTCCGGCGGAGTCGACAGCGCAGTTGCCGCCGTGCTGATTCATGAAGCGATTGGTGATCAGCTGACATGCGTATTTGTTGATCACGGCCTTATGCGCATGAACGAAGCCGAACAGGTTGTCGCGCTGTTCCGCGACAGCTACAATATTCCGCTTGTCGCAGTCGATGCTGAAGAGCAGTTCCTGGGTGGGCTCGCTGGCGTTACCGATCCGGAGAAAAAGCGCAAATTTATCGGGGCTGCCTTTATCGACCTGTTCGAGAAAGAGGCGAAGGCCGTGGGCGGTGCAGACTTCCTCGCTCAAGGCACCTTGTACCCGGATGTGATCGAATCCGTGTCTTTCACAGGCGGGCCAAGCGTAACGATCAAAAGCCACCACAATGTTGGCGGTCTTCCTGAACGCATGAATATGGAACTGGTCGAGCCGCTGCGCGAGCTGTTCAAGGATGAGGTTCGCGAACTCGGCAGAGAGCTGGGCCTGCCCGAAGCATTCGTGGGCCGCCATCCCTTCCCCGGCCCGGGCCTTGCGATCCGCATCCCCGGCGAAGTCACAAAGGAGCGCTGCGATATTCTTCGCAAAGCTGACGCGATCTATCTTGAAGAGATACGCAATGCAGGTCTCTACGATGCGATCTGGCAGGCGTTCGCCGTGTTGCTCCCGGTCAAGACCGTTGGCGTCATGGGCGATGGCCGCACCTACGATTCAGTTTGCGGGCTGCGTGCTGTTACGTCGACTGACGGCATGACGGCGGACGTGTTCCCCTTCGACGCCAGCTTCCTGACTCAGGTCGCAACACGGATCGTCAATGAAGTGCAGGGCATCAACCGGGTGGTGTATGACTACACCAGCAAGCCGCCGGGAACGATTGAGTGGGAGTGACCCTGCTTTGAAACCTTTGTAGTTGTCTGGCGTAGCTGAATCTGGGAATTCTACCGCGTTCTAACAAGGACTTGTCAGTGATCCACCACATCAAGACCGTCACAATCGCAGCTGTTGCAATCACCCTCGCCGCCTGCTCCCCCGCCGAGACTGAAGCGCCGCCGCTTTCCGAAGGCACCTGGACGGTCGACAGCGATGCTTCGCGCCTCTCTTATGTTAGCGTGAAATCAGGCGAAATTGCCGAAGCCAATGAATTGACCGGACTATCCGGTACAGTCGCACCTGACGGCGCCGCGGAGATATCCATTGATCTCGCGACTGTCAGCACCGGCGTTGACATTCGCAACGAGCGGATGCGCGATATCTTCTTCAATGTCGCCGAATTCCCGGAGGCAACGATCTCTGCGCAGGTAGATCCTGCCGCATTCGATGCGTTGAAAGTGGGGGAAAGCACAGTGCAGCCTCTCAAGGGCGCTTTGACTGTGAAAACAGCTGAAACCAACATTGATACTGAAGTGGAAGTGACCCGCGTGGCTGACGACCGCGTGCTTGTGGTGTCGGCCGACCCGGTGATCATCTATGCCGACGCTTTGGAACTGACTGAGGGGCTCGCGCAGTTGCAGGAATTGGCCGGACTGCCATCAATCACGCCCGCTGTGCCGGTGACTTTCTCGATCACATTCGAACGGTAAGGTTCTTGCCGACCATCTTCACTCACGCGGTTGTCCCGCTGGCCGTAGCTGTCTCAGTGGGTGGCGGGAGGATTTCGCCGAAGCTGGCCTTTGCTGGCGCGGCGTTTGCGATCCTGCCGGACGCTGATGTTGTCGGCTTTGCCTTCGGAGTCGAGTATGCCGATGAATGGGGGCATCGCGGGGCGACTCATTCGCTTGTGTTTGCTGGTCTTTGTGCTGGTGTAGCCGCACTTGTCTGGCGAGAAGCCCGTTCGCTTACGGCGTTCCTGTTCCTAACATTTGCCATGGCCAGTCACGGCCTGCTGGATACGTTGACGAGCGGAGGATTGGGAGCTGCGCTGTGGTGGCCATTTGACAACACACGAATTTTCGCGCCGCACACACCTATTCGGGTTTCCCCGATCGGCCTGAACTTCTTTTCCGGTCGCGGGGTGGTGACACTGCTGTCCGAGTTGAAATGGGTCTGGCTGCCCTGCATCGTACTTGCGCTAGTCGGTATGGGTATTCGCCGAGCTGCCCGGTCCAATGGAACTTGATCTTGGACCTGATCACCGCACGGAAGTGCTGCGCCGAACGCAGGCAGCGCTGATAGAACGTTTCGGGCGTATCATCCGCCCGCCCGACAAACGCCGCGAGCCTGTGTGGGTGCTGGTTCACGGTGTTATCGGCGCACAAACCAAGACAGCAGCGTCCAATGCATCAACTGACGGGCTGTTGGCCGAATTCGGGTCATGGGATGCGGTCGCGGCGATCCCGGTGGCTGATCTTGAAGCGCGGCTTCAGCGCCAGACTTTTCCAAGCGTCGCGGCCAAGCGGCTCAGCCAATGCCTGGGAGCCATCATTGCGGAACGTGGGTCTGTCGATCTTCGGCACCTGTCCAATTACGACACCGCCGAAGCCATGAAATGGCTCGAAACGTTGCCGGGTGTCGCCCGCAAGAACTCCGCTGGCGTGATGAATGCGAGCACATTTGAAAGGCACGCCATGGTGATTGATGGGCATCATCGGCGGATCATGCAGCGCATGGGAATCGTGGCCGCGAAAGCCGACACTGCGCGCACCTATGATACGCTGATGCCGATTGTGCCGCAGGAATGGTCAGCCGCAGACATGGACGAGCACCATCTGCTGCTGAAGCGTTTGGGCCAGACTTATTGCCGCCCAAGAAAAGCCGAATGCAAAGGCTGCCCCGCTCGCGACGATTGTGAGACTGGCCAGAATTCGTGACGAAGTCTGGTGCGCTAACGACCAGCCTGTTGGCTCTGTTCGCCATTGCCGCCTTTGCTGGCAATTCACTGTTGGCTCGAGCAGCCTTGGCAGATGGAGCGATCGAAGCCGGATCCTATTCAGCCATCAGGCTTGCCTCGGGCGCTCTGGTTTTGTTGCCGTTTTTGGGCATGCGACCAACGCGAGCTGACTTGCCGGGAGCGCTGGCGCTTGCCGTTTATGTTGCGGGCTTCTCTCTAGCCTATCTCAGTCTCGAGGCGGGACTTGGAGCTGTGATCCTTTTCGGCTGTGTTCAGGCCACCATTCTCGCCGTTGGGGTCTGGCGCGGGGAGCGACTGCTGTTCGGCGGATGGATCGGTGTCTTGATGGCGCTGGCGGGAATGGTGTGGCTGATGGCCCCATGGGATGCCGCTGAGTTAGGCGCGGCGTCGCTCGCACCAAGCGCATTGATGGCTTTGGCTGGAATTGCATGGGGTGCCTACACCCTTATTGGCAGGACTTCGGAGTCACTCCCTGGAGGGGCGACTGGTAGCACTGCCCGCAACTTTCTTATCGCCAGCCTTTTCGTTTGCCCGATGGTGTTCCTGGACAGTGCATGGCCAGGCATGTGGGGCATTGCTCTGGCTGTGATATCAGGCGTGGTCACGTCCGCGATGGGCTATGTGCTGTGGTACAAAGCGGCACCACGCCTTGGCCTTGGCACGGTCGCGAGTGTGCAATTGGCCACGCCCGTCGCAGCGGCTCTTGGTGGCGCGCTGTTTCTCTCCGAAACGCTCACCATCTGGCTCGCTCTTGGCGGCATGCTGATCCTTGGCGGGATCGTGCTGACACTGATCAAACCGCGAAACCGATCTACATGAACACCCGCAGCAACGGACCGCCGCGCTTCCTGTTTGTGGCGATTGTCGCGCAATGAGTTCATCAGACAGCAACCTCCCATCATGCCTAACCGCCACAGGCATTTTCAGGTGGGAGGATATTGTCTTGAAAACCAGACGCATGCTCGGAGCAATCAGTGCTCTTTCGGTGATTATCATGTCCTCGTCACTCAGTGCTC
>JBCBHD010000033.1:6242-15866 GCA_038526115.1 Pseudomonadota bacterium
TCAGTGCTCTTTCGGTGATTATCATGTCCTCGTCACTCAGTGCTCAGGAACCAGGATCGGGTGCTGCTGAAATTGAGGGCCTTACGGGCGCAAAAGCCGAGCGTATCGGTCGATTGATCGAAGTCTGGGGTTTTGTGAAATATCACCATGCCGATGCTTTGTCGGGCCGCATGGCAATGGATCAGCAGTTCTTCGATCTCTACGACAATATCGATGGCGCGGGATCAATGCAGGAGTCGGATGCACTGCTGGCTGATTGGCTTGACCGGATTGGTATAGGTGAACCGTGCAATCCATGTGCCGGCGATAATCTGTCTGAAGCTGACGAAATCGCGATTATCCAGCCAACCAATTCCTGGATCGCAACGCTCCCGGAGCCGCTTGCTCTCAGGGCAAAGGCTGTGTTTGAAAACCGCAGCTCTGCTGCTGCAAACTTTCAGATCGAACCGGCGCGTGGTGTCAGAAACTCGCAGTTCTTCAACGAGCCGGATTACAAGGCGACAGGCCGCGATGAGCCTGCCTTGCGCATGCTGGCAGTAGCACGAATGTGGAATGCGCTGCGCTATTGGTTTCCCTATCGCGACGTGATGGATGACCCGGTCAGTGAAATACTGCAACCTGCCATTTCAGAAGTTCTCGGCGCAGAAACGCAGGATGCTTACAAACAGGCGCTCGCGCGTTTCACCACCACAAGCGATGATGGCCACGGGGTCATTATGGCCTACCGGAGCGCAATCTCTCCGTCTGGCGACTGCTTCGTGCCATACACTTGGCGCTTCGTTGAAGGACAGTTGGTCGTGGATGGCTTGCAATCGCATTCCGATGGCGATTTGAGACGCGGCGATGTTGTCCGCGCCATCGCAGGCAAAAGCGTGAATGATCTCGCCGAGCACTATGGACAGTTTCTTTCGGCCTCGAACGAAGCATCGCGCCTGAACGTGCTTTCATCTGTGCTTATGCAGGGCGAGTGTGGCGCGCACGAAGTCTCCGTTGACCGAGACGGAGAACTTGCGACTGTTTCGGTCGAATGGCTGCCACGTGCGGAATCCGGCCTCGATTTCTCAAGGGGTCCGGGCCGAGGTGGGGAGACCATTCAGGCGCTAGATGGCGGGTTCACCTATGTCCGCTTCAGCCAGCTGAGGCGCAGCGATCTGGATCAGCTGGTGGAAACGGCAAATGCGGGATCGGGCGTTGTGCTCGACATGCGCGGATATCCTCGTGACTTTCTGGTGTTCGCACTGGGCGGGCTTCTGATCGATGAGCCCGTTGAGTTTGCACGCTTCACTGTTCCTTCGCCAGCCACACCCGGCCTTTTCACCTGGACTGATCCCATCGCGCTACAACCTCATGCTGATGGCCGCCGGATTTCCGCTCCTGTGGTTGCACTGATTGATGAGAATGCTGCGAGCTCGCCGGAATATCATGCCATGGCCTGGCGCGCGGCGGGCGTAACACTGATTGGCAGCCCAACTGCCGGCGCGGACGGAAACGTGTCCACCATGCCCTTGCCGTTGGATGGCGCTGGAATGCGATATTCGGGCATCGGTGTTTTCTATCCGGACCAGCAACCGACCCAGCGGATCGGTATTGTTCCAGACATTATGGTCAAACCCACGATCGAAGGAATTTCAGCGGGGCGCGATGAACCCTTGGAACGCGCATTGGAAGAATTGCGTTCCATGAAAGATGAGCAACCTTAGCGAAGCAGAAATCGAAGAAGTCTATCGCCGACTATCAACGGCGATGCCAGGGCGATCCAAGGGCGCGAAAGGGCCCAAGGGACAGCCCGATGCCTTCCGATCCTGCATTTCGTGCATGCTCTCGGCTCAGTCGCTTGATCGGAATACGGCTGCCGCGACACGGGCCTTGTTCAAGTTGGCCAAGACACCGGAAGCGATGCTGGCGCTGGACGATGCAGAAATAGCCGAAGCAATCAAGCCGTGCGGTCTCTACAACAACAAGACCCGCAACATCCGCAAGTTCTGCACCGCGCTGATCGAAGAGCATGGCGGTACCGTGCCTGATACGCGCACCGGATTGATGAGCCTGCCGGGGATTGGCAGAAAATGCGCGGACATCGTGATGAGCTTCACATTTGGCAAAGATGTGATTGCGGTGGATACGCATGTCCATCGCGTCTGCAACCGGATCGGGCTGACTCACGCAAAAACCGCAGACAGGACCGCGCAGCAACTGGAAGAACGCAGCCCTGATTGGGCGCTTGCCGATGGGCATTTCTGGCTGATCCAGTTCGGCAAGCGCGTGTGCCGGGCGCGTGTCCCGAAATGCGAGATATGCGTCGTCAGCGACCTTTGTGTGACCGGGCCGATTGAGCGAAACGCGGCTAACTGAAAAGTCAATTGGCAACGCGTGCGATGCGGAAGGCGGCGATGAGAAGCGCAACGCCTGCGACACGGTTGAGGGTTTTGAGCACCCACGGTTTCACTCCGCTTCGTGCAATGGTTTGCCCCAAAGCTGCGTAAACGGAGTAGACTAGGACATCGAGCGCCAAAGTGGTCGATCCCATGATAAGGATCTGCGGAGCAATGGGCGCAGAAACATCAAGAAACTGCGGCAAAACCGCTGCAAAATAGAGCAGCGCCTTTGGATTCGCGAATTCGACAAGGAAGCCCTTGGCGAACATCCGTGTGCGGGATTCCGTTGCTACCGGGTTAATTTGCAGTGCTCCGGCTTTGCTCATCAGGGCGGATAGGCCGAGATAGGTGAGATAGGCGACGCCAGTCCATTTGATCAGCAAGAACAGCCAGTCTGAGGCGATGATTGCGGCTGCGATGCCCATGGCCGATAAAGCGAAGTAGATGGCATTGGCGCTGGCTACCCCTGCAATTGCAAACTGGGCACGTTGAACACCATTGGCCGCGCCTTGCGCCGTAACTGTCAGGGCGGCAGGGCCCGGCGTAAAGACCACCACCAAAGTCGTGATCGCGAAGATTGCAAATGTACCCGCTTCCATGCTGGCCTCCTGTTGTCAGGAGGCGTAGATATGTCGCGTATCATGTGGATCGCTACCAGCATGATGCCGGTGAAACCGGAAACTGTCCGGTCTGACACGCGCATAGAATTGAGGGGGGCTCTATCTTCGATCTCGATCACAAGGATCGCGCTCTGTTGAAAGCGTTGAAGGCGAACTCGCGTGCCAGTCTGGTAGCTCTCGCGAGGGAGATCGATCTTTCGCGCAGTGCCACGCATGATCGGATTACGAAGCTTGAAGAGATCGGCGCGATCAGGGGTTACACCGTAAAGCTCCATCGGCAGGCTCTTCCGGATATCCGTGCGTTCTTTACCTTGCAGTTTGAGACCAGTGCCGCCCAATCGCAACAGGTTCTCGTGATGAAAACACTCCCGGGCGTGGAAGCGGTCTATTGTCTGTCAGGCGATATCGATGCTCTGCTCTATTGTGAGTGCGATAGCGTGGATGAATTGTCTGATCTGCGCGACCGGCTTGCTCGGCATGAAGGTGTGATAAGCATCAGCACCCGCCAGATACTGGCCACGTCTCAGGACTGATTGCGACCTTAGCCCGCTGCGGGCCAACGCAGGACCATCCGCTGTGCGAACCAACCTGCGCCCGATGATATGGCGATGAAAACAGTGATCATGACCAGGTTGCCCCCGTCCTGAATGAATTTGGCTCCACCTTGGGACAGCACAAGCATAGCCAATATGGTCGCCATTATCGCCCCGATTAGCGCCCCGTGCCACTGGCCGGATGGTGCGAAGCGCTGCAAGGCTAGCCCTATTGCTGTTCCCAAGGGTGCTATCAGGACAATGGTCAGGGTCGCAGTGATGATCAGTCCGTAGAAACCGCCATAAACGAGGATCATCAGCATGGAGCCGGGATCGCTCCCGAACAGTGCTAGTATCGCGAACAGGAGAAGGAGTGTGAGGAAGGCGATGCCTGATGCAATTACGCTGGTAACAAACAGGTCCGGAATTCCCGGAGTGTCTGAGTCTTTGTTTTCCGCCATGCAGCGTCCCCATAATGCGATTGGCTGAAAATAGTCCATGCATCGCCACAGATAAAGGGTTGCTGACGCTACGGCTTTCAGGCCCCCTCAAAAGCACGCTTGCAAGGTCGCGAATTCTCCGCTTCTCTCCCTGCGAATGGCGTATGTGAACCGTCTCTTTAGCCGCTTGGCTCTCTTGCTGTGTATCAGCCTGTCTTTTGCCGCGTCTCCTGCGTCAGCGGATGAGACAACTGCTGAGCCTGTCGATGATGTGTTTGACCGCGGATGCGGAGACGATAACGGGACGGACCGGTGTGATGCCGAAATCCAAAAGTCGATGCGCGATCTCTACGGTTGGGCCACTGCCGAGGCGCTGTTGGATCAGGGTGTCCAGTTCCGCCGCTTTATGATGGTGGATGGATACGGGCGGGATGTCTTGGGTCTGACGATGGAGCGGCGACCTGGATCTGGTCCGAGGGTCCATGTGGAAGTCCCGAAGCGTGAAGATGGCGATAGCGCGATGCGGCGCGAACCATTGGCTCCGTTGACTGCCAACCTAACTCTTGAGCAATGGAACAGAGCTCTCGATGCGACGGAGTTCATAGAGCAAAAATTGGCCGATGAGGGGCGCACTTTTAGCGAACAGGGCGACGGAACCCTTACGATCTGCCTGCATGGCTGGTTCACAGTGGTCGAAGCCGGTGATCCCGCGCTGGTGGGGTCCGGCAGCGAACCAAAAGCAAAGTTGCGAACTGATGCTGAAGGGTCGTGCGCCAAAGGCCTGACAATGCCAGCCGCGTTTGAGCTTGCCAATATAGCGTATAGCGCCTTGACCGCGTGTCACGAGCTTGACGAGGAAGAGTTCCGCAACCGAATGATGTTGCTGGCACACTGCAAGAATCTCGGCGGAGACCGCCTGGCGGCATCCAAAGCATCCCGTTTTGTGCGGAAACTGGAAGATCACCTGTATGACACAGCGCGATCGAAGAAGGATCTCTCACTTCAGTCGTTCGTAGATTTCAAGCAGGAAGGCTTGGCAGCCAAACTCGCGACGCGATTGGAAGGCGCGACAGTGTATCTCGGCGTGCCTTTCGCGACTGACCAGAAGCACGCCTATGTTCTCGGAACAATCAGCCCTGCTGATCAGCCCCCAGACGAAGCGAACGCATACACCTATGCCGACATACGCCTCGACCTGCGCAACAGGGGCAAGATCTGGCCTATCGAGGCGTATGAAATTTCAGATTTGAAGACAGTCACTTACGAAAACGAACAGGCCAAAGCGGCTCAACCAAACACTCCGGGAGGAACCATACAATGAAAACAGCCATCACCGAAATGTTCGGCATCCAGCACCCGATCATTCAAGGCGGCATGCACTATGTCGGATTTGCCGAGATGGCGGCGGCGGTTTCCAATGCGGGCGGTCTGGGGATCATCACTGGCCTGACACAGGGTACGCCGGAAAAGCTCGCGAATGAAATTGCGCGGTGTCACGACATGACGGACAAACCGTTTGGTGTGAACCTGACCATCCTGCCCACTCTGACCCCACCGGATTATCCTGGCCTGGTCAAAGCGGTGATTGATGGCGGCGTAAAGGTTGTCGAGACGGCCGGGCGCAACCCGGTTGAACTTCTCGGCCCGTTGAAGGATGCGGGGATCAAGGTGATCCATAAATGCACCAGCGTGCGGCATTCTCTGAAGGCGCAGGATATCGGTTGTGACGCGGTCAGCGTTGATGGCTTCGAATGCGGTGGCCATCCGGGTGAAGATGATATTCCCAATTTCATTCTGCTGCCCCGTGCAGCGGACGAACTTGAGATACCATTCGTGTCCAGCGGCGGCATGGCCGATGGTCGCAGCCTCGTCGCCAGCCTGGCAATGGGCGCACAAGGCATGAACATGGGTACACGCTTCATTGCAACGAAAGAGGCGCCGGTGCACGAAAATGTGAAGCGCGCCATCGTCGAAGCGTCTGAGCTCGATACCCGTCTCGTGATGCGCCCGCTTCGTAACACCGAGCGCGTGCTTGCCAACGACGCAGTGGAGCGGCTGCTCGAGAAGGAAAAAGAGCTGGGCGATGCGATTACCATCCAGGACATTCTGCCAGAGGTCGCAGGAGTCTATCCATCGATCATGATGGAAGGCGAGATGGACAAGGGCGCATGGAGCTGCGGCATGGTCGCTGGGCTGATCAACGATGTTCCGACTTGTCAGGAATTGATCGACGGGATCATGGATGAAGCCGACGCCATCCTTGCCCGCATGAACGGAATGGCGCGCGCCACGGTCGCCGCGTAGTTTCCCATAGAGAGGCCGCTTTCGACCTTAAGTATTACAATGGTTTAAGGCGCGACTAGGTAGTCGTTCGGATACCGGATTTTGCGGATGTCCGGTATGGATTGTGAACTTCGACAGGGCATGCCTTCGGGGCTGGATTGGAGTGGGATCGAATCCAGCCGCAAACCCGAAGATACGTCCGTCGAGGTATGGGGTCTGTACTTGGACAACCGTCAAACGCGCTCATGAGCCGCGATTTTGGCGGCGATGGGAGTTGCGTGTGGAACACTTTGTGTCGCTAGAGATCTGGGCCGTGTTGGCCGCAGCTCCGTGCACTATCAGCTGGTATCTTGGAGAAATGCGCGGTGCAGCGCGCGTTCGCAAGATGATCGTTGCCGAAGAAGCGTCGATCGCACCGCGTCGGCTTCACGATGGATCCTCCATTCCGGGCAATGCACGATTCGAAGAGCATCTCACGGGCCAAGAGCCCGCTGCCGTTTTTGTCGCGCCAAGTACCTCAGTTGTTCCCATTCAACCGGAGAAGCACGAGGCCGTCCAATCGCGTCGTCGCAAAGAAGCCTTTGACGACATGCCTTCGGTTGCGGATCTGCATGCCCAAGCGCAGCTTATCCGTGAGAATGGGGTGGTTTGGGATGACCCCGAAATGGCGGATGGCCTTCGCAAGACCGATCCGATCTCAGCTAGGGTGCTCCAGCACTATCGTGGCTCAATCAATGAACTTGCGCGTTGCAACGCTAGGCTGGATGCTGACGGTTTCGAGAGCAGCGCTTCGCTGGAATACGCAACAGACGATTTGCCAAATTTTGCCGATGCGGCGCCACTTTCGCCTGACTCGCTTGCCACGAAAAATTCACGCGCAAGCAGGCCGGCGACGGAAACTGTTGTAGCGTGATCGCGAATACTCGGTGATCACGCTACACAGGATCAGCTGTCTGACTTTGCCTGTTCGGCGCGGGTATAAGGGACAAAGTCTTCGAAGAAGACCGCACCTGTAAAGATGCCCGCCAGTCGATCGGCAGTGGTTACAACATCCAGACGGCACAATTGGCTGGCGTTGAACCGACGTGAAATGAGTATGTCATCGCGGTCGATATGATCGGGATTGCGAGTACGCTGCACGTAAATAGTTCGCCCGTTTCCATAGACATAAGCGGTCTTGTCGATCACGCGCAGTCGATCATTCAAGCGAGTTCTGATACAGCGCTGCGGCTCTCCGGCCACGCGACCTTCAAGCATTTCGGCGAGCTCTTTTTCGCCCTTTGTCATTTCGACTGTCTCGGTCGTCTCTTCCTCTGCCACCGCCGGTTGCGCGGCAATGAGTGCGAGACTGGCGATCGCGCCGCCAAGCGCGAGCGTAGGAAGACGATTGGTTTGCGGCAGGCGAAGCATTGGCCATCTCCTCAGGTTCAGAGTTATGAGACTAAGTCTCCCCCTCTGAACGTGCAATGAGCACAAATGGTTCAATGCAATCGCCGGGCAAGGCGATGGGCGCCTATTCGTATTCGAGTGTTACCGCGAACTCGCCACGATAAATGCCAGCAGTCTGATTGGCGCCGACCTGCAAACGTCCGGCAATCGTAAAGCTAAAGAAGCCATCCGGGTTGGCTATCCGGAACCGGCGCGGGTTGGTGGTGATCAAGATCGGCGGGCGGCTGCCAATGGTTACGCGATCAAGCAGCATTGTCTCCGTGCCGCCTTCGCGGGTCAGCAGGTATGTGTTGGCATCGATGTTGATCAGGACGCGCTGGTTGAACTGGCCAAAGCCCCAGAACCGTGCCGGGATTTGAGTGCCGTCGACCTGAGTCACGCCGCCTGTGGTGGTGACAGCTCCTGTCGAGTCCATTGTGACCGTGCCTGCAGTGTTGCTGGCAATGATCTGGCCGAAATCGAGATCGGTCTGTTTGACGAAGCTGAGTGGCGTGACGAGAAATGCCTGTGCATCGGCACTATCGACGTCTTGCGCCGATGCAGCCATCGGCGTGCTGCCGATCACACATGCAGCCCACAGGAGGGCCAGTTTCTGAAAGAATCGATTCATTATTTTGCCTTGGCAACCCGTTGACCAAGGCTTTTACAGGCCGGACGTTAAAATTACTTTGAGAGCGTGATTAATTTCGGCTTACCGCGCAGTATTGATTTCAGCGGTGTCCTGGGTCCGATCCTTCGGAAATATCCGGTAGCGTGGACTGATCAACGCCATCAGCCGGCCCGCCAATCAGAACGAACCGGCGGTCGCAATACCCGCAATCGACATAGCCATGCTCATCGATCTCCAGGTAAATTCTGGGGTGGCCCAGCGCCGCGGGTTTATAGTTGGAGCCGCCGCGGATGGCACTTGCCCCATCGCAGCTGACCCGCCGCGTATCGACCTTGATAATTTCAGGCGGAGAAATGTTCATGAAGCGAGCGAATAAAGCCGCATTCGCTGCATTTCAATCATTGATAATCGGCTGTGATATCGAATGTTCCACTGTAGAGCCCAGAGGCCTGATTGTTGCGGAACAACAGGCGCGCACCAACATGGAATTCAAATTCTCCAGCGGGGTCGTTCACAATGAACTCAAAATGCCGGTTGACCCGTCTTTCGAAAGTCAGGCCATCACCTGCCCCGACGGTCATCCTGCGCAGACGCAGATCGTCTCCCGGCCCGGTGAGATTTATACGGCGGCCTGAAGGAACCGAAATCCTGATCTGAAAACCGTTACCCGCACGACCTTCGAAACTCGCGCTTTCGCACGCGTCAAGCGGTGTGAGCCCATTGTTTGGCGTGCAAGTGGGCGTTTCCTCAGCGGTCATATCAATCCGACCGCTTCGCGGCACAATCACCCGACCAAAGTCCATGTCCCGCGTCTTGCTAAGAGTGACTTCCGAGATCACTTCGGCGCTCGAAGGAACGGTCGTCACAGACTGCGCCTGAGCAGCGGCCGGCGTTGCGATTGCAGCGCACACACCTGCTAGAATCGCAAACAGCCGCTTGGCTGAGCGATCTTCTGCCCTCAATGGCAACAGAGTGCGGACGCGTGTCATTTTGCCCGGCTAGCAAGTGAGAACAAAAGGTTTAGCTAGGATTCGTGGTTAACGCCGTGATCACATTTTCGGCCAAAGCTTGCGCAAGGCAGATGCATCTTTATTGCAGCGGCAATGGCTGATGCACCCGCGATCCGGATCGATAATCTCGTGAAACGCTACGCCGCACCCAAAGGTGCGACAGGCGAAGATGCGAAAGGCAAGCTCGCTCTTGATGGGGTAAGCTTTGATGTTCCCGCAGGATCAATCTTTGGCTTGCTCGGCCCCAACGGCGCCGGAAAATCGACGCTGATCAATATCCTGGCCGGGTTGGTCAACAAGACCA
>JBCBHD010000034.1:0-15732 GCA_038526115.1 Pseudomonadota bacterium
CATTGAACAGAGTGGATTTGCCGACATTCGGCAGACCCACGATCCCGCAACGGAAACCCATGGTATTTCTTTCGCTAAGTGAAGTGCCGCGCGCCTTAGCGAGATGGTTGCCGCTTGACCAGACTTACACGGATGAAGACGCCTTGGAATCCGCACTCTTCCTGCGTCGGCGAAGCAATACTCCCGTCGCGGCTGCGCCGAACAGGAACATGCCAGAGGGCTCCGGGACAGGCGTGCCTTTGTCGTCGCAGAATCCGGGGCTGCCGATGCAGAACCCAGAAGAAGTGGTTACGCCGCCTTGATCGATATTGATCGAGTCCCGGTCAAAATCGCCGGAAGTCGTACTGGACGTGCTGGTGGCAACCAGCGCGCCCTCGTCTTGCGCGCTCAGAGGGGCTGCGAGACCACCGAGTAAGGCGACAAGTCCAAGGCAAGAATTAACGGCAGCGGTTTTCGTCATACCTTCCTGTTACACAGGCCGGAAGCAACCAGCGAATGCTTGAATTTCAACGGCCTATATCGGGACAGTACCGCTCGATCTTAGATCAGGTAACGTTGTGGACGTCCTTGATCCAGGGGCCGTATCCCGAATTGCCGAGCCAATCGACTTGCACCTTTGCGGTGAGTTGGTTGATTGGAAGTTGCGGTCTGCCTCTCGGATGGACAGCCACCCGTAACGGACGGCTTCCCGGAGCCGTGGCAATCACTTTCGCCATGGCACGCGGCACATCCATCGGATCGGTGCTTCCGCCACCGGTCCGCTTGCCCAATGGCTCAATCAAAGCTGGGTATCCCGATGTGTGCTTTTCATCAGCCCGACCAAGCAAATCGAGGCTGTTCTTGTTGGCGTTCGACCAGATCATCGTCGGGTAACCGCCCGGTTCGATCACGGTCACATCAATTCCATGCGGGACAAGTTCGTAAGCAAGTCCTTCGCTCATGGCCTCCAGCGCAAACTTGCTCGGCGAATACTGGCCGTAAGACGGCGCAATAACGCGGCCAAGTTGTGACGAGACATTGATGATCAGGCCGGATTTGGCCTTGCGCATGGCTGGCAAAACAGCACGCGCCATGCGGTGTGGGCCAAACACGTTGGTATCGAAAGTGAGCTTGGTCGCTTCCATATCCTGGATTTCAATAGGGCCACCAAACGAAATTCCAGCATTGTTCACCAACACGTCAATCGCACCGCCAGTCAAACGTTCGGCGTGGGCCACGACGTCATCGATCTCGTGCTGGTAGAGAACGTCCATACGCATCACTGAGATGTCGAGATTGCCGCGTTCTGCCACCGCCATCAGCTCTTCGGCTTCAGGGCGGGGCATACGGCGCATGGTTGCGAACACCTTCGCTCCCAACCGAGCGAAGTGTTCAGCGGCCAGTCGGCCGAACCCGGTCGAACAGCCGGTGATGAGAATGCTCTTCCCGGCCAGCGAAGGCTGAGTTGAGATCACATCGTCTTGGGCAATGGTTGCGGTGGCCGCGAGAGCGCCGGTGGCGGCGGCTCCGGCGAGAAGCGTGCGTCGGTTTATGTTGCTCATGAAGCGGCGATATCACCAATCGCACGCCATTCCTACGGCCCAAAAACGGGTAGGGCGCGTCTCCGACCACAGGAGACGCGCCCAACTAACACCACGCAGAAGGTGTTTAGGAAGACTTTGCTTAGTCGCGCGACTGTTTGCGACGCTTTGCCATCATGAAGGCAGCTGCGCCCGCGCCAAACAGAAGAACGCTTGACGGTTCAGGAACATCGGTCCCGCCGCCGGAAGATCCTGAACTGCTGATCGGTGGATCCTTTGGCGGAGGCTTGAGAGCCTGTGCCGGAGCGGCGAGCGATGCGCTGAGCATCGTTGCAGCAAGAATAGCAGGAACCGGATTGATACGCATGTGATCAAGACCCTTTTGAAGAGTTATGGCTTGAATTTGGTGATACCGAGTTTTTGTCGTGAGTCTCGCTCTGATCCAAAGGGTGTTTCGATTTGGATCACTTGGTGAAAGCGTCATTAACCGAAACGCGGTGTATCACAGCGCGATCATCAGTCCGTCGCCTCTGTCGGATCGCCCGTATCCGCTTGCAGCTCCTCGAAATAGCCAATCCGATGAAGCTCTTTCTGCACGTACCACAGCGCATACACATCATAGAGTGCATGACCGATCATGACTGCAAGCAGGCTCCCCGTCTGCCAGTAGATGACTGCAAAGAATGCGCCGATCACAAATATGATGGCGCTGATGATCGGCTTGGCAAAATGGATCAAAGCAAACAGAAGTGAACTGATGAAGATAGCCAGCGGCATGGCCATATAGTCACTGGCGAGTGTCAGCAGCCCAGCGCGGAACAGGGCTTCTTCACCGACACCTGCGCCGATCGAAATCACAATGATTGCCGCAAAACCCAGCCGATTCTCGAGGAATTTCAGATTGTGTCCTTGCGCCCGGACCAATTCTTCCGAGATCTTTGGGAAACTGTAGAAGAACGCGCCAACAATCGCGCTCAGGCCGGCGCCAATGGCAAGGCCCATGGCGATTTGCGTCATGTCGACACTTATGAAGTCGGCCAGAGCGCGGCCAGAAAACCACCAGGCAGCGATACCCAACCCGACCATGATCATGGTCTGCAGCATCATTAGGGGCAGCAACTTGGCTGTGGTGATGGATCGTTGGGAGTGTTCGTCCCTCATTGCATCCGCAGCGCCACATCGCTCATGAAGCGTGGATCGTTTCCTGCGGCGAGCCAGGGCGACTCGGCCCCGATCGCGCCCAGCATATCAGCAAGATTATCCTGTTCAGCTTTGGCGTAATTGCCGAGGACATATCCGCTAACGCGGTCTTTGTGGCCGGGATGGCCGATGCCGAGCCGGACGCGGCGGAAGTCTGATCCGAGATGTTTGTCGATAGAGCGAAGACCATTGTGACCGGCAGTGCCGCCGCCTTGTTTCACCTTCACCTTGAACGGAGCGAGATCGAGCTCATCATGAAAGACAGTCAGGGCGTCCAGACCAAGCTTGTAAAAGCGTATGGCTTCTCCGACGCTGCGGCCGCTTTCGTTCATGAAGGTCGCCGGCTTAAGCAGCAGGATCTTTTCCGTGCCAATCCGGCCTTCCTGTATCCAGCCCTGAAACTTCTTCTGGACGGAACCAAAGCCATGCATGTCTGCAATGACATCAAGCGCCATGAAGCCGACATTGTGCCGGTGCAGCGCGTAGCTTGGTCCAGGATTTCCGAGGCCGACCCAAATTTGCATGGTCGCGGGTTAGCGTTGCCTCGCAGGAATTGCGAGAGAGAGTCTTCGGCTTTCCCTCGCTTAGTGTGTCAGGCGAGAGGTTCGATCAGCTGGATCAGATTGCCGCAGGTATCGTCAAAGACCGCCATTCTCGCTTCACCGGCCTTCATCGGAGGTTGAATGAAAGTCACGCCTTCGTTTTCGAGCCGTTTCACCGTTGCATCGAGGTCATCGACACTGAAAGCTGTCCATGGAATGCCATCTTCCATCAAGGATCGCTGCAAGGCTTTCGCAGCGGGGTATTGATTGGGTTCAAGCGCCAGCTCGACACCATTGGGTTCGTTTTTCGATACAAGTGTCAGCCAGCTGTGCTCACCAAGCGGGATGTTGTGCTTGATCTCAAAGCCGAGCGTTTGAGTGTAAAATTCGAGCGCTTTCTGCTGGTCTTCGACCATGACGCTTTTGATGTACATCTTCATTTTACGACTCTCCAAAAAATGGCTGAAGCCAGGGGTTTATAGTTTGCTCGAGAGCTTCGGCGGTGAGTGAATGGACTTTTGTGCGGCCGCGCCATGCGGTGCAGATCAGGCCCGCATCTTCGAGCGTCTTGAGATGTCTGGTGATCGCTTGCCGCGTCAGAGTGATCGAGTGCTCTTCCACCAGGCGGGCGCAGATCTCGAAGAGACTCTGATCGTTCCGTTGCCGCAGCTGGTCCATGATAAGCAGCCGTGTATCGTCGCCTAGTGCGCGGAAGAGTTGGCTAAGGTTGGGATCGAATGAAACGCCCATGCCTCATTATGCAACATTTGTGTTGCATGTAAAGGAAGGCCGCTTGCGGCCTGGCGCTGCAAACAAAAACACCGGACTGGTTTCCCAGCCCGGTGCCTTGGTGATTAAAACAGGAGTGAGGTGAGGGGGCTTACTCGCCGCCTTCTTCCTCGTCGCCTTTCTGAGCGGTTGCTTCAACCTCATCGGCTGCAACCTCTTCGCCTTCAGCTTCTTCGCCTTCAGTCTCACTCTTCTTGAGTGCGGACGGAGCAACGAGAGTTGCGATGGTGAAGTCACGATCAGTGATTGCGCTTTCCGAACCATCGGGCAGAGTCACTTCGCTGATGTGGATCGAATCGCCCACTTCCTTGCCGGTGACATCAATCTCAATCTGATCCGGGATCGCATCCGACTTGCAGATGAGGTCGAGTTCGTGACGGACCACGTTGAGAACGCCGCCCTTCTTGAGACCGGGGGAATCGTCTTCGTTGACGAAGATAACCGGGATCTGGACTTCGATCTTCGCGTCTTTCGACAGGCGAAGGAAATCGGCATGCGTCGGACGGTCAGTGACCGGGTGCAGAGCGACATCCTTTGGGATGGTGCGAACCTTTTCACCGCCGAGTTCGATCTGGACAATCGAGTTCATGAAGTGACCGGTGCCCAGTTGCTTCACTAGCTCTTTTTCTTCGACGTGAATTGTTGTGGGTTCTTCCTTGCCGCCGTAAATCACAGCGGGAATCCGACCTTCGCGGCGAAGTGCTCGGGAGGCTCCCTTGCCTGCCCGTTCGCGCGCTTCGGCCGGCAGTGTAAGAGCGTCGCTCATAATGCTACCTTTCGAATGCGTATGTTAGATACATCAAACAGTGTCCGCCTCCAGGGATGACCAAGACACCGAAGCGCGGGCCGTTACAGCGCGCACCCACGTAAAGCAAGTATTTATCGCCCCAGTGGCGTGATGGTGTAGCCGCGCTGTTCCAGCATGGCAGGCACACTGTCGGAGCCGACAAGATGGGCTGCTCCCACAGCGATCAGTGGCTTGTCATCCGCGCGAAGCAGGCCGGATAGCTTTGCGGTCCAGCGACGATTGCGTGCGACAAGCAAAGCTTCACGCAGTTCAGCATCAGCCATGATGCCGGTTTTTGTCGCCTGTTCCAGTTCCGCAATATCCCCGGCAAGCCATGCGCTGCGCAGTCGGCCAGGATCTTCGCGCGCGGCTTGAGACTCGTCCAATACGCCCTCTAGCAGATCACGCTGGTCCGCTTCTGGCAGGTTGTCGAAGATAGTGAGCTGACCGACAGCGCCTTCGAACTCCAAGACTTCACGGTCATCGAAGTCGCGCACGAGAAGTCGATCAACACCGTTTCGTGGGTCCCCTTGCGCATCCACTCGCGCCAGGGCAAGCGCTGCCGCCCATGTTTCCGTACGGGACAGCTGCTCTGCGGTCACTGGCGCCCGGTCGATCATGTCTTGGAGATTAGCTCTCCGGCTTGGGGAAACCCGGTTGGTTATTGGTGGCAGATCGGGCGAAATCGATAGTTCAGCGACGATTTCAGCGATGGCGGCGCTGTCTTCGAGATCGGCGACTTCAACAATGAGCAGGTCCGCCTCATCGATGACCAGTTCGATCGCGTCAGTTCGCCAGGCAACACCATCTGGCAAAGCGTGGATTGTACCCAGCATCCACCCTTCAACTTCGCCATCCTGATTAATTATCTGGAAAAGGGGGGGGCGAGTGCCCGGTGCTGGTTCGGGTGGCTCAGAGAAGCACCCCGAAAGTGTGCACAAGGCCAACGCCAGCATTCCGAGCCGGACTGAATAGAACCGACCCCAAATGCTGGCGGGCTGTATTGGCATTCTTGATTGGCGCGATCTTATTGGACGCGATCCGTCGAGATGCCGCGTTCGGCGAGATAATCCTGCACGCTCTTTTCGCCGGCAAGGTGACCTGCACCCACAGCGATGAAGATCGTGCCGGGGCTATCGAGGCGGGTGTCGATCCACTCAGCCCAGGTCTTATTGCGGGAATAGAGCAACATTTCGGCTACCATCGGATCAGTCATGCCTTCGTTCATGATCGCGGCAAGCTCATCAGCGTCACCCTCGACCCATTCGGCGACCATGCGATCGAGCATCGGCTTCACTTCATCGATGCCTTCAGCGGCTTCCATCATGAAAGTGATCTGCGATTCCTGCGGCAAACCATCAAAGATGCCGATTTGGAATTCCGCCGTCTCAAGCGCCTGCTGTTCCTTGTCGCCCGCTTTGCTGAGGATGACTTTGTCCACCCCGGCATCGGGAGAATAGCCCTGCTGCATCAAAGGGAGCATGGTGAGGGAGAGGGCCGCCATCCATGGTTCAAGCCGATCAAACGCAGCCGCCGGTAGGCCGAGTTTGGTCATCGCGGCTTCATAGCTTTCGGTTTGCTCTGCGCTCAGCAGTGAACGAAGAGTGGTTTCCTGCGGCAGCAGACCTTTGCTGATCGCAAGTTGCTGCATTGCGGCTTCGCTTTCCGGATCCATCTTGATCTCGGTTACGACCGCGTCAGAAGAATTCAGCGCTTCAGAGATTTCAGCGTCATACCATTCGATCTCTTTCGGCAGAGCGTGGATCGTGCCGAACAGATAGATCGTCGTATCTTCATCAGAGACTTTCCATAGGGCGGGGCCTTCTGATGCACCGACAGCTTCAGCTGTTGCAGTCGCCTGGTGATCATCGGCGAGAACAGGATTGGCTGCAAACAAAGCGATGCTCGCGGCGGAGGCGGAGAGGATTTGAGAGAGTTTCATGTTTTGCGCTCCTAGTGGTCGAGTATGAGTGGGAATTGAACGGGGGTGAAAGTGGTGCGGTTCGCTAGGTGAACTTTTTGTAGAACCAAGCCACAGTCCAGACGAAGCAGACGATAATAAAGACGATCATGGGATCTTGCGCTGGCACCCATCCGGCGCGCCCTGCAATCCACCACGCAGGTGCGAGGAAGAGATAGAAGTGAGCCGCGATCATGCTGCCTTCGCGATAAGCACCTGCCTCATGCTCATCGATTGAACGCCACCACAGCAAAGTGACGATTGGCGTAACGATCAGCCAGCCAGCCAGTACAATGACAGCCGCGGTTAGACTGATCGGACCGTTGGAAAAGAGCAGGTTGTTATCCGGCCCATCCATGGCCGCAAAGGCAATCCCTGCAACAATGCTTAGCCCGATGATGACAAACATCAGATCGCGCGATTTCTTGGCGCTTGGACCGATGGGTTCAGGCCCTGTTTTCGGCCACAGTCTGACGCAAACGAAGACAACGGCCGCAATCACAGCGAGAATTCCACCTATCATCGCCATGTCGATGGTCGACGGCATTCCGTGCTCAAATACCGCGACGGTGTACCCAGCCAGGAAAGCCGACAGAAACAGCAAGGAGGTTCCGCCGATGCCACCGATTAGCGTTTTGCGAAGTCCCGTATTCGGTTCGTTATCAATGTCTAAGTCAGTCATGCGGACCTCTATTTGACGCGCGAGGGTTTGACGCTTTCGAGCGGTCTCGAAAGAGTTGATCAGGTTTCATCATCGAACACCTCTTCAATCGAAAGTTCGAATAGCCGTGCGATGCGGAATGCAAGGGGAAGGGAAGGATCGTGCTTTCCCGTCTCGATGGCATTCACAGCCTGTCGGGAAACATCGAGTTGGACAGCCAGTTCTGCCTGGCTCCAATCGCGTTCCGCGCGCAGGACTTTGAGGCGGTTCTTCATGGCTTAGTTGCCCCACCGGTCTTTCGCCCAAGCGAAAGCGTATCCGGCGTAGAAGACCACCATCAGACCCGTGCCCAGCACGTTAGCGTCATGGAAATACCGAAAGGGAGAGCCTTCGGAACGTGCCTCTTCGCTGCTGGCGAAGGTGAAACCGACCGAATAAGAAACGTCAAAGATGTTGAGCAGGAAAGCCGCAAACAGACCAAGCGCCAGAACCAGCATCACCCACCGCATCCCGGTGTTGAGCATCGTTTGGAAATACTCATCAGCGCGGTTGGCGAAGAAAGCGACGATCAGGCCGCCGACACTCGCGCCGAACAGGATCGCCATCACGATATTGTCCCAGCCGACGAAAGCATTGATGAAAGTCGGGATGGATGCAGCGGCGCTGATCCAGATCGTCGTGTAGACCTTGCTCAACTCATAAGCGTCTGGAGCTGTTGGATCATAAGCCATCAGTAGGCTCCCTTGAAACGCTTGAAATTGAAGCCGACGAAGAATGCGGCGATGCAGGCGGGAGCGGTCCAGTAATCAACGAATGTCATTTCAGGGGATTCCGTCGCCGTAAGCTCGGCCGTAAGACCCCAGTAAACGCCTGCGACCACATTCCCGAACAGCGCCCAGATAATCAGCGCGATGAAAGCAAACGTTGCTCCCGTATGCCATAGCGCCAGAGTGAACTCGTCAGCGTTGCGGTGGCGAAACAGGTGCACCATGGCCCAAAGAAATGCGATGACAGCAACACCTAGTCCGAGAGCCACTGCGGTGTTCATTTCCGTGGGGCCATAGGTAGTGTCGTAGAAATCGAAGGCTGAGAAGACGATCAGCGTCACCGCCCCAATGTCGGCCGCTCGCAAATAGCGATCAACGGCTTTCTGGCGGTCTGCCTTGGCTTGAACTTCAGACATATCAATAACCCCTGATACGCTTGAGATTGTAGGCGATAAGGAAAGCGCCGAATGCGAAATAGGACGCGAGACCGTGCGGGGTGTCGAGCCTGGATTCGTTGCCCATCAATCCATCGATAAAGCCTTCAGAGTAAGGCAAGATCAGCAACAAACCGATCGCTGCGACAAATCCGGCATTCGCACCTGACGACCACAATGAGGAAATCCATTCGTCAGAATTGCGAGTTATGAACATGACAACAATGGAAACAACCCCGAACGTGGTGCCTAGAACGGCGATTTCCTGAGGGATGAGACCGGTTCTTCCTGCTATGAGGACAAGAAAAGAAACGGCTGCGATGTGGCTGCATACGAGGTGTGCTCTGGCAGCTTTCCGTGGCGTTGGCTGTCCGTCTGACTGGTTCATTGCGTGCAACGATCCTCGATATTGGCAGGGGGTGCCGTCCTTGGCGGAAGGGCGGGGTAAGGGTGCCTCCCGCCGAAGGACGGCTGTTGCGTCAGCCCTGGGGAGCAACTGGTTTGCCCTGGGCCAGACGAACTTTGCGCGCTTTCGCTTCGAGCACCGCGAAACGAACCTGCTTTTCAACCGAAGCAAAGGCTGATGCACGGCACTGACGTTCAAGCCGCAGTGATTGCATGTCGCGGCCACCGTTTGCGCATTTTTGGCGGATGATGGTCTTCAGACGCTCATCGAGCAGAGCAACGCCCTTGTTCGTTGTAAGGTCGACATCCTTGTGTTCGACTTCAGCGGAAAACTCGGTGGCGTTGATCCCGCTGGCGGCTGCAGGAGCGGAAGCGATGGCGAGAGAAGCGGCGAGAGTGGCAATAACGAAACGCATGAGAAATCTCCTGGGGAGTGAGAAATTTGTCGTATCAACCTTCCGTTATGTCAGGTTGCCCTTACTTTATGTCGCGATTCGCTGACCATGTCAACAAGACCTGACTTTTAGTAACGTGAGCCTGACGAAAACCGCAGAATTGCGCGGGTTTCGACACTTGAAATCCCGGATGCTGCGCTGCGGCATTGACGCTGATCAGGCCATCCGTCATGGCCCCGTGGCATGGAATCCGAGGTCAAAACTCCATCCGGCGAATCGATTGTGAAGCCCACTGATTCGGGCCGCGATCCGAGCCGTTCATTTCAGGACATGATCCTGACGCTGCATGATTTCTGGAGCGCGAATGGCTGCGTCATCCTGCAACCCTATGACATGCGCATGGGGGCAGGGACGTTTCACACAGCGACCACTCTGCGTGCGCTCGGCCCGGAGCCCTGGAACGCCGCGTTTGTGCAACCGTGTCGCCGTCCGACCGATGGGCGTTACGGTGAGAATCCGAACCGGTTGCAGCATTACTATCAGTATCAGGTCATACTGAAGCCATCGCCGCCAGACATTCAGGAGCTGTATCTCGACAGCCTGAAGGCGATTGGCATTGATCCGCTCAAGCACGACATCCGCTTTGTCGAAGACGATTGGGAATCACCCACGCTGGGTGCATGGGGACTGGGTTGGGAGGTCTGGTGCGATGGCATGGAAGTCACGCAATTCACCTATTTCCAGCAGATGGGCGGGTTCGATTGCAAACCCGTTGCCGGCGAACTGACCTACGGATTGGAACGCCTCGCGATGTACATCCAGGGCGTCGACAGTGTGTACGATCTCGACTTCAATGGCCGCGGCGTTACGTACGGAGACGTGTTTCTCGAAAACGAGAAGCAGATGTCGAAATGGAACTTCGAAGTCGCAGATACCGATGCGTTGTTCGACCTGTTCAATAAGGCCGAGGCCGAGTGCCAGAACGCGCTGGAAGCCAACGTCCCCATCGCTGCCTATGAACAAGCAGTCGAAGCCAGCCACATCTTCAACCTGCTGCAAGCACGCGGCGTGATCAGCGTACAGGAGAGGGCAAGCTATATGGGCCGCGTGCGCGATCTGGCGCGCTCTTCTTGCGAAACCTACGCCAAACAGATGGCTCCGGATTGGGAAGCGAAGTTTCCGGGATGGAGTCTCGTCTGATGGCTGATTTCCTGCTTGAGCTTCGCAGCGAAGAAATCCCTGCGCGCATGCAAAAGGGCGCACGCAGCGAGCTTGAAAAACTGTTCCGCCGCGAGATGGACGCTGCGGGTTTGGCCGTGGGGGACCTTACTGTATGGTCCACCCCTCGCAGGCTGGCTCTCATTGCAAAAGGCCTGCCGACGGAAACCGAAGCCGTCCGCGAGGAAGCCAAAGGCCCGCCGGTGGGCGCGCCCGATCAGGCTGTCGACGGGTTTTGCCGCAAGAACGGCGTGAGCCGCGAGCAGTTGGAAGAACGCGAAGTCAAAGGCCGCCCCACCTATTTTGCGGTGATCGAGAAACCGGGGCAGGCGGTTAGCGATCTTCTCGCTGCGGCTATCCCTGCGATCATCCGCGATTTCTCGTGGCCCAAAAGCATGCGCTGGGGTGAGGCCTCGCTAAGCTCGGAAAGCCTGAAATGGGTGCGCCCGCTGTCGGGCATTGTCGCTCTGTTAGACGGCGAGGTTGTGCCTTGCGTGATGGACGGGCTGGCCAGTGGACGCGAAACCGTGGGCCATCGTTTCCATTCCGATGGCGTGATTGAGATCACCGGGGCGGAGCAATACGCGGACATCCTTCGCCAAGCGCATGTGATCGTCGATCATGAAGTGCGTGCCGGGATCATCCGCGAAGGCGCTCGCAAAGCGGCCAAAGCGGCAGGATTGAGCGTGGTCGAGGATGAAGGTCTGGTGGTCGAAAACGCTGGTCTGACCGAATGGCCGGTGCCGCTGCTCGGCCGCTTTGACGAAAGCTATCTCGACGTCCCGCCCGAAGTCATCCAGCTGACCGCACGCGTGAACCAGAAGTATTTCGTGTGCGACCAACGCGAGCCAGACGGCACGGCGAAGCTCGCCAACGCTTTCATCTGCACTGCGAACATTGCGGCGGTTGATCCTGCGGTGGTGGTCGATGGCAATCGCAAGGTGCTGGCAGCACGGCTTTCCGATGCACGCTTCTTCTGGGAACTGGACCAAAAGACGACACTGGCCGAACATGCGCGGAAGCTGGAGCGGATCACGTTCCATGAAAAACTCGGCACGGTAGCGGACAAGGTCGAGCGGGTTGCGAAGCTGGCGCGGTGGCTGTGTGAAGAAGGAGTGGTCAAAGCCGATCCCAATCTCGCCGAACAGGCAGCACGGCTTTGCAAAGCTGATCTTGTAACGGAAATGGTCGGCGAGTTTCCTGAGCTGCAAGGCCTGATGGGTGGATATTACGCCGTGAAAGAAGGCCTGCCACGCGAAGTCGCGCACGCTATCCGCGATCACTACAAGCCGGTGGGGCAGAGCGATGACGTCCCGACTGCGCCGGTGACCGTGGCGGTGTCTCTAGCCGATAAAATGGACACGCTTCTGGGCTTCTTCCAGATCGATGAGAAACCGACGGGTTCGAAAGATCCGTTCGCTCTCCGCAGGGCAGCTCTGGGCGTGTTGAGATTGATCCTCGAGAACGGTCTGCGCGTTACCACGCGGAGCCTGATAACGGCCGCTGCCCATCCGATTGGCCGCCCCGAAGCGGGGCGTGAAGTTGCCGGGTTCTTGATTGAAAGACTGAAAGTGCAGCAGCGTGAGGTCGGATTACGTCATGATATGATCGACGCAGTGATCGCAATCGAAGTTGATGGCGACAACGTGCAGATGGTCAATCGCACAACCGCGCTTCAGGCATTCGTCGAAACAGACAACGGCACCAATCTGCTTGCCGGATACAAACGTGCTACGAATATCTTAAAGAAAGAAGAATGGGACAGAGAGGATGAGGCCAAAGCGCTTTCCTACTCGCCCGAATCTGCCGAAAAAGCACTGATCGACGCATTGGATGTTGCGGCTCCAAAAGCCGCCTCCGCAATTGATGCCGAGGACTTCGAAGCCGCCATGGCTGCGCTGGCAACTTTGCGTGTTCCTATCGATGCCTTTTTCGAGGAAGTGACCGTCAATGATGATGATCCGGCCAAACGCGAAGCCCGCCTTGCTCTGCTGGCGCGGTTCCGTAGTGCGGTTCACCGGGTCGCCGATTTCACCCGGATCGAGGGATAAGCGGAAGGTGACACGAAATACGTGTTCCGTTCCTGATTCAGTTCATGATTTTATAGACTTGGGCCTGATACCGACTTTTGCAAAACATGCAGTTCGGTGGTCCACGCAAGGATTCAAACGATGAGCACAACGGTCTACCCATTCGGCGGCAACGCTTCACATGACGATGCGCGCCAGAAGGACAAGACCATCACCGGCGGCAAAGGCGCGAACCTTGCCGAGATGGCCAGCATCGGCCTGCCGGTTCCTCCCGGATTCACCATCACCACGGAGGAAAGCGTGCGATATCTGCGCGATGGCGCGGACTTCTCCGACACACTGCGCGGCGATGTGGCAAACGCGCTGGCGCATATTGAACAGGCTGTCGGCAAGAGCTTTGGCGATGCAGCGGACCCGTTGCTGGTGTCCGTGCGTTCCGGCGCGCGCGTTTCCATGCCGGGTATGATGGACACTGTCCTGAACCTTGGCCTCAACGATGCGACCGTGGAAGGCCTGGCCGCGACGAGCGGTGATGAGCGCTTTGCGTGGGACAGCTATCGCCGGTTCATCCAGATGTACTCCGACGTGGTGCTCGGCATCGATCACGGCCTGTTTGAAGAGGCCTTGGAAATCCGTAAGGAAGACAACGGCTTCTACGCTGATACCGAGCTTTCGGCAGACGACTGGAAAGCAATTGTCGCAGAGTACAAAGGCATTGCCGAAGCCGAGCTAGGCAAGCCTTTCCCGCAGGATGTGACCGAGCAGCTGTGGGGCGCGATCCGGGCTGTGTTCGACAGCTGGGATAGCGATCGGGCCAAGGTCTATCGTCGTCTGAATGACATTCCCGCCGACTGGGGCACGGCCGTCAACGTACAGGCGATGGTGTTCGGCAATATGGGCGATACCAGCGCGACCGGCGTTGCCTTCACTCGCGATCCCGCAACAGGTGTGCGGGCGTATTACGGCGAGTACCTGATCAACGCGCAGGGCGAGGATGTGGTCGCCGGGATCCGCACGCCGCAATACCTCACCAAAGCCGCTCGCGAAGCTGCGAACGCCAAGCCATTGAGCATGGAAGAAGCCATGCCGGAGGCTTACACCGAGCTCGCCCGCGTGTTCGACCTGCTGGAAAGCCACTATCGCGATATGCAGGATATCGAGTTCACCGTGGAGCGCGGGAAGCTCTGGATGCTGCAAACCCGCTCAGGCAAGCGCACAGCCAAGGCGGCGCTCAAGATGGCCGTCGAGATGGTTGGGGAAGGGCTGATTGACCGGCAGGAAGCGGTTCGCCGCGTTGATCCGATGGCTCTTGATCAGTTGCTCCACCCGACGCTCGATCCTGATGCGGACCGCAATGTGCTGACGACAGGCTTGCCGGCTTCTCCTGGCGCGGCGGCGGGGAAGATCGTGCTGGATGCGGATACGGCAGAACAATGGTCCAATCGTGGTGACAAGGTGATCCTCGTCAGGGTCGAGACCAGCCCAGAAGACATTCACGGGATGCATGCAGCGCAGGGCATCCTGACAGCCCGTGGCGGTATGACGTCACACGCGGCAGTTGTGGCACGCGGCATGGGCCGGCCCTGTGTGTCCGGGGCAAGCGCAGTCGCAATTGACCGCGATAGCCAGACCTTGCGCATCGGTTCGACCGAGTTGGAGGAAGGCGACGAGATTACGCTGGACGGCGCGAACGGGCAGGTGATGCTCGGCATTGTGCCGACTATCGAACCTGAACTGGTTGGCGATTTCGGTACTCTTATGGAGTGGGCTGACGAATTGCGCCGTATGCGTGTTCGGACCAACGCGGAAACGCCTGCGGATTGCAAGATGGCACGGCAATTCGGAGCCGAAGGTATCGGCCTGTGTCGGACGGAACACATGTTCTTCGACGCCAATCGGATCAGCGCTGTGCGCCAGATGATCCTGGCTGAAGATGAAGATGGACGCCGGAAAGCGCTGGAGGTGCTGCTGCCCGAACAACGCGCTGATTTCACTGCGATCTTCGAGGTCATGACAGGCCTGCCATGCACCATCCGTCTGCTTGATCCACCACTGCATGAGTTCCTGCCGCACGGTGAAGCCGAGTTCGCGGAGCTGGCGGATGCAACCGGGCTGGGCGTTGATCACCTCAAGCGGCGTGCAGGAGAACTGCATGAATTCAACCCGATGTTGGGTCATCGCGGTTGCAGGCTTGGGATTACGTTCCCGGAAATCTACGAAATGCAGGCGCGGGCGATCTTCGAAGCGGCATGCGCTGTCCAGACCGATAGCGGTGAAGCGCCGCTGCCGGAAATCATGATCCCGCTCGTCGCGACGCGCAAAGAGCTCGCGATTCTGCGGACGCTGGTTGATCGTGTTGCAGAAGAGGTCTTCGCCGAGAAAGGTGTGAAGGTGGACTACCTCGTTGGCACCATGATCGAACTTCCGCGCGCTGCCTTGATGGCTGGCGAGATTGCGGAAGAAGGGGAGTTCTTCAGCTTTGGAACCAATGACCTCACGCAAACGACGTTAGGCGTAAGCCGTGATGATTCTGCCAAGTTCCTGGCCCCCTATGTCGATCAGGGGATCTTCCCACGCGATCCCTTCGTGAGCCTTGATGTGGATGGAGTTGGACAGTTGGTTGAGATGGCAGCGGAAAGTGGACGCACCACCCGGCCGGAAATCAAGCTCGGCATTTGCGGCGAACATGGAGGTGATCCGGCAAGCATCGCTTTTTGTGAAGAGGTTGGCCTCGACTATGTCAGCGCGTCACCCTATCGCGTGCCAATTGCCCGGCTTGCGGCAGCTCAAGCGACTCTGAAAGGTTAATCCCGCCAACCTGTTAGGACAAGGATCTCATAGGTCTCCGTAACCTTTCCATCGCCGTCACGGAGCTGATCGAAAGAGGATTCAGCACGCTGAAGCCAGTCGCGGGTAAGTGCTGGCACCGGACTGCTCAGCGACTGGGTGATCCCGTGGTCGCGCATGTCATTCACCATCCGCATGAGAGACGGGTATCGCACACGAATAGGGTAGGAATCGACA
>JBCBHD010000035.1:0-15674 GCA_038526115.1 Pseudomonadota bacterium
GGATCATATTGCGGCGCTCATGCATTCGCCTATGTGAAGCACCAATTGCGGCCTTCCGTGGCCCTCTCTGAATTCAAAGGAAGCATCTATGTCGACAGTTCTGGTGATCGGGGCAGGTGGCGTCAGCTCGGTCTGCGTCCACAAGATGGCGATGAATAAGGATATCTTTGGTTCGATTCATCTCGCCAGCCGGACCAAGTCCAAGTGCGATGCGATAGCGGCTAGCGTGAAGGACCGCACCGGTGTGGATGTGGCCACCTACGAGATCGACGCAGAAGAAGTCCCGGCCATGGTCAATCTGATCCGCAAAGTGCAGCCTAGCCTCGTCGTGAACCTCGCGTTGCCGTATCAGGATCTGCCGATCATGGATGCCTGTCTTGAAGCGGGCGTACATTATCTCGACACTGCCAATTACGAACCGAAGGACGAGGCGAAGTTCGAATACAAATGGCAGTGGGCGTATCACGACCGGTTCAAGGAAGCAGGGCTCATGGCGCTGCTCGGTTCTGGCTTCGATCCCGGCGTCACCAGTGTTTTCACGATGTGGCTGCGCAAACACAAGCTGAAGACAATCCGCCAACTCGATATCCTCGATTGCAATGGCGGCGATCATGGTCAGGCGTTCGCGACCAACTTCAATCCGGAAATCAACATTCGCGAAGTGACCGCGCCAGCGCGACACTGGGAAAACGGTGAATGGGTCGAGACCCCGGCGATGCAGGTTTCGACCGAGTTCGATTTCGAAGCGGTGGGTCCGAAAAACGCCTATCTGATGTATCACGAAGAGTTGGAGAGCCTCTCCAAATTTATCCCTGAACTGGAGCGCGGGCGCTTCTGGATGACGTTTGGCGATGAGTACATCAAGCACCTGACCGTACTGCAGAATGTCGGCATGACCGGGATTGAGCCGATCAAATATCAGGGCAAGGAAATCATCCCGCTGCAATTCCTCGCGGCTGTTCTGCCAAAGCCGGAAACGTTGGGTGAGACCACGAAGGGCAACACCAATATCGGTGTGATCGCAACCGGAGAAGCGCTCGACGGTTCAGGCGAGAAAACGTTCTACATCAATAACATCTGCTCGCACGAAGCGGCCTATGAGGAAACCGGTAATCAGGCGGTCAGCTACACCACCGGCGTCCCCGCGATGATCGGCAGCGCGATGATGGTGCAGGGCATCTGGTCGGGCAATGGCGTGTTCAACATGGAAGAAATGGACCCCGATCCCTTCATGGACATGCTCAACTCGCACGGCCTTTCGTGGCAGGTGAAAGAGCTTGATGGGCCGGTGCAATTCTAGGCTGAGCGGCCCGTGTAAGCCACACCGAGACGGAACAGCGCCCACACCACGCCCAGCACCGCTGTCGCTGCCAGCACCAGCCCTGTATCGGGCTGGAACAGACGGATGGCGCTGAAGGGGGCTCCGAACAGGCGCGGGACGACGCTGAAGATCACCCATGCCGCAGTGACCGTTGCAAGCACGGGGAACCACAGGCTGAACAGTCCGAACACGCCGGATTTGGCCCGCAGGTCCGCGCGTTTGCGCCATGCCCAGACCATGCTCAGCAGGTAGATCACTGGCAGCAGGGCGAGAACGGCTAATCCAGCGATCATTCCACAAGAGCTGGCCTCTCCTGCGTAGTCCAGATCGAGAAAGTGGGCGGTGATACTGTTGCGCAGTCCGGTGGTCTCGCCCGAAAACGCGCCGCTTCCGGCATTGGTCAGCACGACAACCGCCATTTGATCCGCCGGTCGCATGGTTGCGAGCGCTTCAAACCCGGGGTTCGCGCCGGAGTGGAAGACCAGACCGCGTGCCGGGTCCAGGAACCAGCCAAATCCGTATTCGGGCGAGGCCTCGTTTGCAGGCTGCATCATCATTGCCTTGCCCGCGGCGCTAAGCAAATCGTCTTCCTCGTTCATCATCATCGCGAGATAACGGGCCATGTCCTGTGCGGTTGCGACGATCCCGCCTTGCGGACCAGAGCCGCGCCCGGTCAGGCTTTCGGAGTTGGGCGTTTTGCCGAAGAAGAACGGGCGGTGGCCTGTCGCGGTTTGCGGACGGCGTTCGCCATCGAACACGTAGCTGTTGGTCATACCCGCAGGGATCAGCACGTTTTCAGTCATGTATGCGCCGAATGGCTGGCCGCTGGCTGTCTCGATCAACCGGCCCAGGATTTGGTAGTTGGCGTTGGAATACTCCCACACGGTGCCGGGCTGATGAACGGGCGCCGCGGCTGCCAGTGCCTCCACCCGGCGCGCAAGCGCATCGGTATCCTGCGCCAGATCCGCTTGTCCTTCATTGCCCTGATACATCGAGAACCCGCTGGTGTGGCTCAGCAATTGGCGGATGGTGATTGCGCCAGCCGGTTGTCCGTTGAATTCGGCAAGGTACTGCGACACCGGATCGTCCAGGCCGAGCGCTCCAGCCTCAACCAGCTGCATGATGGCGAGAGCGGTGAAGCTCTTGGAAACCGAGCCAATCAGAAATGGCGTCTCTGTTGTGATGGCATCTTCTGAACCGATTGTTTTTACGCCGCTCTTGCCTTGCGTAATCGCGCCGCCCGAGACCTCTGCGTAGGCTACTCCGGGGACCCCTGACCGCTCCATACCCTCGGCAAGTATGTCATCGATTGTGTCGGTAGACGTGCTTGCTTGCACTGTGAACGCGCAGCAGAGCGCCATGATCGCCAGAAACCGTCCCACGCTTTCCCCCTTATCCCGTGAGACAGTTTAGCATGGCCTGTCCGCAGGACAAAAACGTGCGTCGGAAAGCGTCGTCAGTTGCCAGGCACGATGACGCAGTTCGGATCGCCCGCGCAGACCACCGATTTGCGGAAGTTCGACATTGCCTGAATATTGCTTTGCGCCATTTGGATGTAGGTCTCCAGCACCCATTGCGACCAGATATCGGCAGTCTCTGCCATTCGCCGCGCTTGTAGGGCAGGGGTGGCTTTGCCCTGTTCCGGAATGCTCGACACGTCGCGATACGGATCAAGGTTCAGGAACAGGCTGGCCGGCACTATCCATCCGCCCATCTCGGCATAAAGATCACGCGGAGCGACAAACATGTGCACGCCAAGGCCGGGCTCTTCATCCTTTTCGAGAGTGCCGTGGATGACCAGAGCGGCCATGCGGTAAGGTTTGCCGCGACGCATCCCATCGGCGATGAATACCTCGCCCGAGCCTCGGCTATCGAGCAACACGGCCTTCTTCATCAAATGCGTCGCGACGATCTTCACATCGCTGATGCCACCTGCCTTTGCCGATGCGAGGAACGCGCCGCGCTTGTCACTGCCATTCGCGCCGAAAAACCACAGCGCGCTGCCTGCGACTGGGGAGGGCCGCTTGGGCCGATGCATGTATTGAATGCCAAGGCTGTCTGCGGTCCTGTTTGAGACCTTCTCCCAGCCTTCAAACCCCTCCACCACGAAGCCATCGACAATAGGAACCGGTGCCTTGGCTGATGCCGCAGCTGGGACTGTGATCGCAGCCAAGACTACCAGAAACGACGCCAGCCAGTTGCGCATCACCCATTCCTCCTCATATGCCGCTCACAAAGTTGCCAAGCGATTGTGACCATCATGCGGCAGTCGTCATAAACAGGAGCATTGATGCAAACGCAGGCCGGTGATCCGGGCGCTTTCGCCCATTTCGATCTCGACCGGGTTGATAGCCCGGCTTTCGTAGTTGACGCAGCGAAACTTCGCGCCAATTGCCAGGTCCTTGCCGAAATCAGAGATGCCGCTAGCGCCGATGGCGGCAGCATAAAGGTGTTCGCCGCGCTCAAGGCATTTTCGATGTGGTCGACTGCGCATATCCTTGGTGAATATCTCGATGGGGTTTCGACCAGCGGGCTGTGGGAGGCGCGGCTGGCGAGTGAATTTTACGACGGCGAGATCGCTACTTATTCAGCGGCTTACAAGCCCAATGAGCTGGAAGAGATTTGCCGACTGTCGGAACATGTGATCTTCAACTCACCGGCCCAAATGGCGCGGGCGGCTTTGATCCTTGACCATGCAGCAACCACCGGCGGAGACGTATCGCCCGGACTGCGGATCAATCCGCTGATCGCAACCGGAGAGGTGCCGAAGTACGATCCCTCTGCGCCCGGCTCACGTCTTGGCTTTCCGCTCGATCAATTGACGGATGAGCATATGGAAGGCGTTGAAGGCATTCACTTTCACAATCTGTGCGAGCAGACCTTTGAACCGCTTCAGCGAACGTGGGACCAGGTGTTCGACGCGATTGAACCGTATTTCGGGCAGCTCAAATGGATCAATATGGGCGGAGGTCACCACATCACTCGTGCCGATTATGAGCGGGAGCAATTGGTTGAGCTTCTGAAAGACGCCGCGGCGGATACCGGGGCGGAGATCATTATCGAACCAGGTGAGGCCATTGCGCTGGACGCAGGCATACTGGTCGGTACGCTGCTGGATACCGGCTTTAACGAGGTGCCAATCGGCATCACCGATGTTTCGGCAACCTGCCATATGCCGGACGTTCTCGAAGCTCCGTATCGCCCGGCCATGTTGGGTGAGCTGACGGATGAAAACAAAATTCCGATCCGGCTGGGTGGACCATCCTGCCTCGCAGGTGATGTGATTGGAGACTATCGTTTGCCCGTTCCGGCGGAGGCCGGCGCACGTTTCGCATTCCTTGATCAGGCGCATTATTCGATGGTGAAGACCAATACATTCAATGGTGTGCAACTACCGAGCATATGGCTGTGGGATAGCGAAACCGATGCGCTCGAATGCGTGAAGCGCTTTGAATACGAAGATTTTCGCGACCGTTTGAGCTAACGGCGCTGTTCGAAACCCAACTGCTGTTTCACTTGTTTGGCAAGCCGGCCCATCGCCGCGAGCTGCCGCGCTGTTTGTGCGACCATAAAGCGATCCGCGTCCGGGTTGATTGAACCGCCTTCGAACATGTTGGCTCCGCGCACGGCGACGATGATATCGCCTTCCACAAACAGCGAACACACACCATTCCCATCGAAGGCTTCTTCGATTGCAAGCAGACGTTCGACGTACAGGGGATCGACAAGATAGCGCGCTTCGACCTGATCATCGCTCCAAACGTCGAAGCGATCTTCGAAATCGGGGTGCACCATGTCGACGGCGTGCAAGCGATGGCCATCAAAATCGACGCTATTCTTGCGACCGCCCAAACCGAACCAGCTTTCGTGCTGTCCGGCGCGGTGAACCAGAGTGGTGCCGTGGAATGATCGGCCAGACGCGATCCGGATGATGGCGCCGCGAAACACCGTGACCCAGCGGCGGTTCTTTCCCGATCCACGCTTTTTGCGCAGATGCGCTTCGTGAAGCAGGAAGTCATGTCCTTCCAGATCACCGCTCCAAAAGTCTTCGAGATGCGCTCTGGTGTGATGGGGAACGAGATTAAACTGTTTGGCCAAATCAAATTCGCGGCCTTCATCTCCATCATGACTGTACTGCAGGCCTAAAGCATCGGCGATGCCTTCATTGATGCCGATCTTCACTCGCTTTCGCGCTTTGCTGATTGGAATGCGGGTCCAGCCGAAAATGGCCGTCGCAACAAAGCCGCAGGCCCACAGTTTGGGAACGAGATCGAACGGGATGAATATCAGCGCTGCGATCATAAGCGGGGCAACCACGATTGCCGACATCCATAGCCTGCGCCATGCTTTAGCTTTGGCATCAGCGCGCACGCTGCGTTGCTGATCCAGAAACTCGCCGAGAGGCCCGGCCATCAATTGGTCGGTATCCGGTATGGCTACCATTGTTTGTGCAGTCCCCAGCTATCGCCCGCTTGCATCGCATAGTTGAGCAAGTCGCTTGCTTGGGCAAGGGGAAGCCTTACACGCAGCGTCGATAGATAATCAGAGCCCTTTGCGCCCAAAGCCGCCGCCCGCTGCGCGTTTGGGGGCCAAAACGCTTTCGCCACCAACGTCGCGAGCATCTGTGGGGCCGGATTGCCCGACAACACGGCCTCGCCCCGATTGGTTCATTGCCAGTGCGAGTCTCGCCAAAGCCGCGAATTGCTCTGCTGCTTCCTCCGTTCGGGCCTCATCTCCGCTTGAGTCCAGTGATCCGCTTTCGAACAGATCGCCGCTTTCAACAGCGATGATGACCTCGCCGCGCAGGAACAGCGCACGCACGGCATCGCCTTTGAATACACGTTCCAAGGCAACGAGATGTTCGATGTAAGACGGGTGGACGAGCATGCGGGATTCGATTTGGTCATCGCTGTAAACGTCGAATACGTCTTCAAAGTCTGGATGAACCTGATCGACCAGTCGCAGTTCGTGGCCACCGAAACTGACCGTGTCTTTGCGTCCGCCCAAGCCAAACCATTTTTTATGCTTGCCAGCGCGCTGAAGAAGCGTTGTGGAGCGGAATTCCCGGCCGAACTGCATGTTGATGATCGCGCCGCGGAACACGGTGACCCAGCGGCGATTCCTGCCTGAGCCGCGGCGTTCTTCGAGATGCGCTTCGTAGAGGCTGAAACCATGCCCTTCGAGTTCGCCGTACCAGTTGTCTTCGAAAGTGGACCGCTCAAAGCCCGGCACCAGCCCGTAATTTCGCGCCGCATCGAATTCCGTGCCGGGATCAACGTCATGTTCGTAGGCCACGCCCAGATTTTCCGCGATTGCAGTATTTATGCCGACTTTGATCTCTTTCATGGCTTCGGCAATTGGCTGGTATCCCCACCATCCGGCAAACACAGCGGCCATTGAAAAGAGGATGAAATCGCCTGTGTCGAAATCGCCCATCAGCCACACGAATAGGGCCAGTGGTATCAAGACCAAAGCGCTGAAGAACCAACGGTCCTGCGATTTCTTCTTTGCGTTTTCACGCATGCCCGATTGCTGATCGAGCCAGGTACCCAGCTCGCCTCCCATCAATCCCTGAACATCTGCGCGCATTTCTGCCCCTTTTTGCGCTGTTTAGCGCTGATTTCCCTTAACCAATTGATGTTACTATACTGACGCCCGGTAAAGGAGGGGTGCACAAATGATCGAGATTTTTGGATGGTTCTGGACTTCGGCAATCGTGGTGATCACGGTTGGCCTCATCCTGTTGATCATTGGGATTTACAACAATCTGGTCGCGCAGCGTCAGAATGTTCGCCAGGGTGTCGCCGATATCGATGCACAACTGAAGCAGCGCCACGACCTGATCCCTAACCTGGTCGAGACGGTTAAAGGCTATGCTGGGCACGAGGCCAGCACGCTGGAATCCGTTATTCAGGCGCGCAATGTCGCAGCCAAAGGCAATCCGTCGTCGGGCAACGAGCAGGGGCTGAAGGTTGCACTCGACAATTTGCTGGCGCTTGGTGAAGACTATCCGGAGCTGAAGGCTGACGGCAATTTTCGCGAGCTGCAAAATGAGCTTTCGGAAATCGAAGACAAGCTGGCGGCTGCGCGCCGTGCGCTCAACGCGGCTGCGGCGCAATTCAACACCGCTCGCGAGTCCTTCCCGGCGGTGCTGTTTGCGAGCTTCCTCGGCTTTCAAGAGGCCGATTTCGACCGTCTCGATGACAGCGAGAAAGGCACAGTCGATCAGGTTCCCCAGATCGCATTCTGATTTTCGGGAACCTTCGGCGCTGCAAAGATTTTTGATTGCGCGAGCGCGGATTGGGACTATATCCGCGCTCTCGCTGCCCCAAGGGACATTACCGCAAGGCAGCCTCACACTGTTTGGTCTGACCGCTGAACCTTAGGAGGTCCCTTGAGTTGCACACCTACCCTGATGCCAAGGCTGTAGTCAGCGCTCTCGCGCCTGACGAGCCCGTTATCCTCAACCGACCGCACGCCGCCCGGCGCGCCGCCCGCTTCTTTACGGAGAAGTTTCCGGGCAAGGTGCTCTATGCGGTGAAAGCCAATCCTGCGCCTGATTTGATGGAGGTTCTGTGGGATGCTGGCGTTCAGCACTATGACGTCGCCTCCATCGCGGAAGTGCGGCTGGTGCGCGAAGTGCTGCCCGAGGCCGATCTGTGCTTCATGCATCCGATCAAGACACGCAAAACCATTGCAGAGGCGTACTTCCAGCATGGCGTGAAGACTTTCAGTCTCGACACGCATGAAGAGCTCGCCAAGATCGTTGAAGCGTGCAGTGATCCGGAGACCGGCGAACCGGCGCAGGATCTTCGTCTGTGTGTGCGGATGCGTGTTTCGAGCGAGTACGCACAATTAAGTCTGGCTGCGAAGTTTGGCTGTGATCTTGCTGAAGCTCCACAGCTTTTGCAGGAAGCTCGCCAGCATTGCGACTGGCTGGGCGTGTGTTTCCATGTGGGCAGCCAGGCGATGACACCGTTTGCTTTCGTGCAGGCGATGGACCGCACCCGCGCTGCTATCGCTGAGGCCAGCGTGGTGATCGACATGATTGATGTCGGAGGCGGCTTCCCCAGCATTTATCCGGAAATGGAGCCGCCGCCGCTCGAAGACTACTTTGCGATCATTGCCAAGCATTTCGAAGAACTGCCGGTCGCGTACAATGCGGAATTGTGGTGCGAGCCGGGCAGGGCGCTGTGCGCGGAATACTCATCCATGATTGTGCAAGTGACCAAGCGGCGCGGGGAAGAACTGTACATCAACGATGGCGCATACGGAGCGCTGTATGATGCTGCTCATGTCGAGTGGCGTTTTCCTGTGAAGGCTCTGGCTGACAATCTGCGCGATCCTGAGGTCAACTTCGCGTTCTATGGCCCCACTTGCGACGATGCCGACTACATGGCCGGTCCGTTCCCGCTGCCCGATGATATTCAGGCTGGCGACTATATCGAGATCGGCATGCTTGGCGCTTATGGTGCCGCCATGAAGACCGGCTTCAATGGCTTTGGCGATGCCGAATGCGTGATCGTTACCGATGAGCCGATGATGAGCCTGTTCACGGGCGAGCGCAAAGTCATCCAGAGCGACAATGTGGTAAGCTTGCGCTAGCCGTTCTATCAATCCGTCAATTGATCCTGCCTCGCATGGAGAACCGGGCGCTCCCATCCGGTGAAAGGGCGCCTTGCGGATTTATACAGATGAATCGCACAGCAGGATCATACCCAGGAGCCGGGTCGTACGTGCATTGATCCAAGCTTGCGGGCTTTATCGCTGAATCGGAATAACCCACATCCCGACTTTGATTAAAGTCGAGCCCCGAGGCAGAATCTTCCCAGGTCACTGACTGGTCAGCTGCAAAACTAACGTCCGCAGGCCAACTGTCGACAATGAATAAGGTGTTTGCGTCAACCTCCTGATTTCCAGAGTTTTCGACTTCAATTTCATAAGCAACTTGATTGCCTGGAATGAAGAACGCTGATGGCCCGGCGCTGGAAATTGCCAGTGAACGCTTTGACACGCTTAATCGAGGCCGTGTGACAGTGATGGTGACTGTGGCCTTTGCTTTCAGTCCGGTCGCGTCTGAAATCTCGTAAACAAAGCTGTCCTTGCCTGAAAACCCATCATCCGGAGTGTAAATGAAACTGCCGTCATCGAAATGAGCGACAGTTCCATTCTCGGGAGTTGATATAAGGGCTGCAGAAGCAAAGACCGGACCGCCATCCGGATCGTTGTCAGTTTCACCTGAGTTTCCAATAATGAAATTCTCCCCGGTCAGTTCTGTCTGGAAGCGAGTGGTGTACGCATCGTCAAAGGCGATCGGCGGGAAGTTCGGGAAGGGCATCCTGCGGCAAGAGCTGCCATCATTGCTGTTGCTGGGATCCCCAACAGCCACGAGCACGGCGCGCGGGTCCGGTGTCAGGTAATCGAGGATCTCATAGACGTTTCCGGTGGTGTTGCGAAAAGTGAAGACACGCCCGTTGACATCCGACCAGGTGGCCCCGCTCGATCCTTCAGATGGGAAATTGGCGATAGTCCTGACCACGTTTTCGCCGGTGTCTGCATTGATCAAGGACAGTTGCGTGCGTCCGGGGGCAATCAGGCGTTTGCCAACGGGAGTGTCGACAAACGCCCAATCCGCAGCACCACTTGCGAGTGGTTGAGAAAGTGTAATGTTTTCTTGTTGTTGAGAGGCTAAATTCACACGTGTCATTGTGGTGTTGTTGCGCCTTAGATACATGTTGTTGGCATCATCAATGTCACCGACATACGCGTTGAATCCAATCGCGAACAAATCGGTCATCACTCCGTTGGCATCAATCCGGACCACACCACCTGCGCGGGTTCCGTAAAGAAGATCGTCTTGCGGGTTGTAGGCGAGAGAATTGTAGGACGGATTTTTTGGGCCGATATTGGTGTATGTCGATGTTTTCGTATCGAATATCCGCAGCTGTCCGCTCTGCACCTGATAGATGTCGCCGGTACATTTCAGCTTCGCTTGCGCATTTACAGCAGAGATCGGCAAAGCGATGGCCAATGCGATGGAAAGACAGGCTTTTACCACGGCTCCAAGGCTTGCTCGCACCCAATGGGCGGCCTGCCACGCTAGCGGCCGCCCCGGGTACAACTTGTTATCTCTCCGCGCTGTCATTGTTCGCTCCGAGCTCACGGAGTAAGCACAGCAACCATTGTGCCAAAACAAAATATATCTTGATTTCAGAGCTTTGCAGTTTTCTGAGGGGGTCTGAGATCAGAACGGGCCGTGCAAAGTCGCAATCTGCAACATCAGACTGTTGCAATCTGCGAATGCCGTTTGCGAAACGCTCTGATTGACTTTCCCAAAGGAACCGGAGCGCTATGAAAGCCGCTTGCCAATGTCAGCGAAACTGGGGTGGTCACGATGCGCCTAGTCGACACGTTTGGCGCATGTGCCATCAGAGGGGGACCCCACTAACTTCATGAAGTTCTAAGCATTGTTTGCGAACGTGGAGCTACCGATTGGAAAGGGATGCTTCATGACATTTGCAGGACAACATGGCGGAAATGACCGGGTGCTCCATGCTTCGCGACACAATCCACCGACCATGCCAACCCCTGTTCCAGACGATGATGGAAAGCTCCGTGCTATACCGAAAGCTGTCTTCGACGGTCCGAATGGCGCTTTCCTCAAATCGATGGGAATGAGCCCGGACGATCCCAGCAACATCATCCCACAGGCTGAAGACTTCGACCGCATGGTCCAGGAATCGCTTAAGCGGCAAGAGGAACGCCGCTGTGCCATCGAAGCTGACTTGCTCGAAAAGCACGGTCACAATGCCATCCGGCCGTTTTTTGTATGCGGAGAAGGGGTGCTGAACTCGGAGCTTGGTAACTGGATGATCCGGGCGATGAAACTGATGCCGTATGACGAATGGAACGTCGCCTATCTTCCGACAGACGATGCGACTGCTGCAGTGATGGGGCTGCCTTTGCACCCATGCCAGAGTATTGACCCGATCGACCAGACCATTGTCGCGAAGCTCACCCCGATCAAGGAAAGCGTTGAACAGGCTCTCATCGAAAGCAAGCAAGCGATGGCTACCGGATACGATCCGGACTTGGCGGAGAAGTATCTCAACTTCGTCGACAGCCGGCGTGCCGCGATCCTCGACTACGTCGGAGAGCTTAAACCGCTGGTGATCCGGATGCTTGCCGAGGTTCAGGAGGAGCAGAGCTGAGGGCTCGAGCCTTGCGTCACGGCGCCATTTAGAGAGCTTGCATACGATGTTTGCAGCGCTAACGCTTAAGAAATGACCAAAGCTTCCATTGGTGCCCTTCAGATTGGGGCTGATCCAGCGGGCAAAGCCGCAACGCTCGAAAAGATTCTCAGCTTTGAAAACGAATTCTTCGGATCAGGCTTGGATCTCGTTGTGATGCCGGAGGCTGTTCTCGGAGGATATCCCAAGGGCAGCGATTTCGGAACCCGGCTGGGATACCGCCTCCCTCAAGGCCGAGAAGACTTCGCCCGCTATTACAACAATGCTGTCGATTTGACGGGCGATGAGATCCGTGAGCTCGCGAAACTGGCTTCCCGAACCGGCACAACAATCGTGGTGGGCGTGATCGAGCGTGACGGCAGTTCGCTCTTTTGCACGGCGTTGTTCATCACACCGGATGATGGCCTTGTGGCCAAGCATCGCAAGCTCATGCCTACAGGTACAGAACGGCTCATTTGGGGCTTGGGTGATGGGTCGACGATGCCTGTAATTGAGACTCGTTTTGGACGGATCGGGGCTGCGATATGTTGGGAAAACCACATGCCGCTCTTCCGCTCAGCCATGTACGCGAAAGGAGTTGATATCTGGTGCGCGCCGACCGTCGACCATCGCGATGTCTGGCGCAGCACGATGCGGCATATCGCACACGAAGGACGGTGTTTCGTCGCTAGCGCCTGCCAATATCTGCCTGATCCCAAGACTCTTGGCGTTACTGCTGAAGGTTGGGATGACACGCGCGATCTGATTGCTGGTGGAAGCGTAATAGCAGGGCCGCTCGGCGAGGTTCTGGCCGGCCCGCTGGAGTCTTGTGAAGGCTTGATCGCACAAACGATCGACACGCAGGACTTGATCGGTGCGCGATACGATTTCGACGTGGTGGGTCACTATTCTCGGCCGGACATTTTCGAGCTATCGGTTGATGAAACTCCGCGACCTGGTGTTCGATTTGAAGCGCGGATGGACGGCGATCCAAGCCATTCAAACGAATAAAAAAGGCGGACCAGTTGGCCCGCCTTCTCCATCAATCGATTGATCTTTGATCAAATCATAGCCCGTCAACACTCTTGCTGACGAGGATGTTCACTGCCACGCGGCGGTTCTGTGCCTTGCCATAAGCGGTATCATTGTCCGCTGCCGGATCCGCTTCGGCCATGCCGGTCGGCGTCAGCATGCGATACGGCTTCCAACCGCACTGCTGCTGAAGATAGTTCACAACCCGCGCAGCGCGCTTTTCACTGAGTTCCTGATTGATCTCATAACTGCCGGTTGAGTCGGTGTAACCTACGACCAGCAGCAGGGCGTTATCCATCGTGTCGGCTTGCGAAGCGGCATTGCAAAGCTCGCCGCGTGCTTCGGCAGACAGATTGTAGCGACCGGTATCGAAGTACACGTTGGTCGTGCCTTTGATGTTGTACTGATCGATATCACCTACGCGGCCACGCAGTGCTTCGGTGGCTGCGGCATTCTGGCTGATCGCGGCGCCTTGTTCGCCAAAGCGCTGTTCGGTGCCGTTGCGGATCATCGAAGCGGTTTTGAGATCGCTGTTTTTCAACGCGATCCGGCTTGCCACGAGACCGTTGTTCCATTCCACCGTGCGAACCTTCACCGGCAGACCATTGAGCAAGTCATTGGTGCCAAGCCGTTCCCGACCCAGCCCGAACAAGCCTTTGCTAGCACGGATATCGGTGCCTTCGCTGAGGCGGATAACAGTGTTGTTGCCGCCAACAGTGGTCACTTGCAGTTCATCGCCGCGACGTGCCGAGATAAAACCTTCAATCTCCGGGCCTTCGGTCATGCCTTCCAGATCGGCAGGTGGCGAACCGTAAACTGTGGTTAGCACTTCGCCTTCATTGTTCGCAGGAACCGGAACTGGCTGCTGCGCCATGAGGCTAGCAGGCGCGGCCATTGTGATCATGGCCAATAGCGCGATCGTTGTCGGCTTCTTCGAAATGACACTCATACTGATACTCCTTCAAACTCCACCAACCGGCGCTGTGCGTATCGCGGATTACCCTTCCGCGCTCCCCCCGCCTTGGTGTGTCCGGTGGTCAAAGCCCCCTTCATTCCTTGGCATGATATGCCTGAAATGCATTTAACGACTGTTAAGAATCACCTTGCTGGCAGATGAACGTAAGGGTTCGCAACCGTGATTGTGCGGGTCGTTCGGTCGCGAGATGCGGCGAACCGTTAATCATGCAAATGCGAAATGCGGCGAAACTGTGCCGAGAATCGTATCGTTAGCTGAAGCCGACGAACTGCGCTGCCTCTGAAACTTCGCGCCTGGTGATCTTCACCGGATTGGCGGGAAAATCAGGGTCGGGCCAGCCCATCGCGACGGCTTTCATGATGACCTGATCATCGGGAATTCCCGCATGTTCGCGCACCACCGGCGATTGCATGATCCCTTGCGAGTTGATCACGCAGCCAAGGCCGCGTGACCATGCAGCATTGACCAAAGCGGTGGTTACCGCGCCGCAATCGAACGCGGTGTCATCGCTGGTCGAAAGCTCCTTGTCATAGGTGACGATCACGCAGACGGGTGCGTCGAACTGGCGGAAGCCACGCAGCACCCAATCCTGACGTTTCTCTTTGTCGTCGCGCTCGATCCCCATCGCCTCGAACAGCTGAATAGCGCAGCCGATCTGGCGCTCACGGTGGACGCCTGCGAATGGCTCGCCGCGGCGGAATTCCCGGCTGTCGGGCTCACCGGCGAGGATGCGCTCGGTGTTGCCTTTGCGAATGCGATCGAGTGGTTCGCCGGTGATCACGTGAAAGTGATAGGGCTGTGTGTTCATCGAAGAGGGCGAGCGCATCGCCATACCGAGTATCTCTTCGATCAGTTCCTGCGGCACGGGCTTCTCCAGATAGCCGCGGATAGAGCGCCGTCCGAGTACGACTTCATCATATTTCTGATCTGGATTGCCGCTCACGTGTGTGTCTCCCGAAAATTCCGGCAATCGCTAGCGCAGGAAGGCGGGAACGCAAAGGACGCTACGGCAGCCCGGCTCTCAGGGCGTGAAATAGGGCTTGTCACCCGCGATGGTGACGCGCTCCATCACCCGACGGGCAGGGAAATAGTCCGATACGGCGAGATGCTGGCACACGCGGTTGTCCCAGAACGCGATCGAACCTGCCTGCCAGCGGAACCGGCACTGAATTTCAACGTCCATCGCCGTCTTGTAGAGATGCTGGAGAAGCCAGTTGGACTCTTCTTTCGACAATCCCTCGATATGCGAGGTGAAGGCGGTGTTGACGTAGATCACGCGTTCGCCGGTCTCGGGATGGGTGCGGATCACCGGATGGCGCATGAGTGGGTATTGCTCTTGCAGTTCCTCAGGCGATTTCTTGAGCCGCTTGGCGAACACCCGGCTGATATCGTGCACGGCTGTCAGTCCTTCGCAGAACCGCTTCATCTGCTCGCTGAGCCGTTCGTAAGCGAGGTGCATGTTCGCAAAGCACGTGTCCCCGCCGCATTCCGGCACTTCGCGGGCGAGCAGGATCGAACCGACCGAGGGCTTCTCACGCCACGTGACATCGGAATGCCAGTTGTTCTCCTGTCCCCGGCTCTTGGGGCCATGGGCGATGCGCAGGACCTCAGGGTTGGGCTGGTCAATGGGCGTGGCGGGATGGATCTCGAGCTCTCCGAAGTGCCGCGCAAAGGCGATGTGTTGCTCCTGCGTCAAATCCTGATCGCGGAAAAAGATCACGCCATGCTTAAGCAAAGCCGCGCGGATCTCAGGAATGCGCTGAGAGATATCTTCAGCGCCCAGATCAATATCGAGAATTTCCGCTCCGATTGCGGGTGCTATTGGTCGAATGGTAAGCGAGCCCGTGTCGAGCTTTGCGCGGTCAAATGTGGTGGCCATCAATCCCTCCCAAGACTGGCTTGGGATGGTTGTGCGCGATCACGCCGCCTCGCGCAACTGCATCTCAAGCCGATCCCAGATTTCGACCAGCGCTTCCGTCAGCTCGTCCATCATCTCTTCAGAGTGGTGCGGGCCGGGGGTGAAGCGCAGGCGCTCTGTCCCGCGTGGCACGGTCGGGAAATTGATGGGCTGCACATAGACGCCGTATTCGGCGAGCAGGATGTCGCTGATCTTCTT